>JALOMA010000033.1 GCA_025455735.1 Candidatus Kapaibacterium sp. | reverse complement strand
ACAACCGGCCACCAGCGCCGCGTTCGTACTCCCCTTTTCATCCCTATCCAAACAAGTGCCTATGGCACCACGCCCTAGCGAACAGCAGGACAAGCTGCTCGACCTTGCCGGTCTGAAAACCAAAAAGATCGCTGAATTGTCCGACATCGCACGCAGTCTCGGCGTCGATGATTTCCAGGATTTGCGCAAGCAGGAACTGATCTTCAAGATCATTGAAGCCGACAACGCGCGCCAAATGCGTGAATCGCCTCGGGAAGGCGTTGGCTTGTGCGCTGGCGTCGTTGAGGTCCTTCCAGATGGTTACGGCTTTCTACGGTCAGCCGATTACAACTATCTTCCGTCTCCCGACGACATCTACATCTCGCCCACACAGGTCAAACGTTTCGGATTGCGAACTGGCGATACTATAAAGGGCCAAGTTCGGGCTCCGAAGGAAGGTGAACGATTCTTCGCGCTGCTGAAGGTAGACCTTCAGAACTACCAACCACCAGAGTTGATGCGGAATCGGTCGTTGTTTGACAATCTTACGCCATTGTATCCAACGACGCGGCTTCGATTGGAGAGCATTCCAAGCGAATATGGCATGCGCATTATCGATCTGGTTTCACCGATTGGCAAGGGACAACGCGGCCTCATTGTGTCTCCACCCAAAGCAGGCAAGACAATCCTGCTTCAGCAGATGGCAAACTCCATCGCGCGAAATCATCCAGAGGTGAAGCTCATAGTCCTTCTTATCGACGAACGCCCAGAAGAAGTCACGGACATGCAGCGGAGTGTCAAAGCCGAAGTTATCGCCTCAACGTTTGATGAACCACCCGAGCGCCACGTCCAGGTGGCAGACATCGTGTTGGAAAAGGCGAAGCGCCTCGTTGAGGCGAAACAGGACGTTGTGATACTTCTCGATTCCATCACCAGGCTCGCTCGCGCGCACAACACGGTAATCCCACAGTCCGGAAAGCTTCTGTCGGGTGGCGTGGATGCAAATGCACTTCACAAACCCAAGCGCTTTTTTGGAGCGGCCCGGAATGTAGAAGAGGGTGGTTCCTTGACAATCATCGCAACCGCCTTGGTGGAAACGAACTCGCGTATGGACGAAGTCATCTTTGAAGAGTTCAAGGGAACGGGCAACATGGAACTTGTCCTGGAAAGGAAGCTCGCCGAACGTCGTATCTTCCCAGCCATCGATGTGAACCGTTCCGGCACGCGACGCGAAGAGTTGCTCCTAACGCCCGAGGAGCTCAATAAGGTCTGGATCTTGCGTAAGGTACTCGGAGATGACCCACCAATCGAAGCTATGGAAACCCTTGTTGACCGTATGAAGGCAAGTCGAACTAACGCCGAATTCCTGAAAACGCTGAACTCCTGATACTGGCAATCATAACGGCACCGTTGTCACGATGTGGTAACGGTGCCGTTTTTCGTTGTGGGTAGATCGAACACTCTGCGCATTTTCGTGACGGAGCTAAACAGGACATCATGGCAGCAAGTATTGAATCGCGTGCGATGACGGTGTCGCTCGCAGTCGGCGTCGGTATGCTGGTTGCGAAGTGGATAGCGTTTCTTCTCACCAGCTCATCGGTGATTTTCAGTGATGCTGCCGAAAGTGTAGTGCATATCATTGCCGTATGGTTTGCATGGTATGCCATTCGCGTCACCGAACGCCCACCGGATGAAGATCATCACTATGGTCACGACAAGATTGGCTTCGTCTCCGCAGGCGTCGAAGGAGGCTTGATTTGTATTGCTGCTATGGTCATCATCTTGTCTGCCGTTGACAAGCTACTGCACGGAGTAACACTCGAACATGTGGGGACGGGAACGGCGATTACAGCTGGTGCAGGAATTGTGAACGCCTTTCTGGGATTCTATCTGGTGCGTATCGGAAAACGCCGTGGATCACTCGTTGTGGAAGCGAATGGCCAGCACGTCCTGACTGATGCATGGACCAGTGCTGGTGCGGTTGGAGGGCTGCTGTTGGCCTCGTGGACGAATGTCCTGTGGATAGACCCCCTCATGGCAATCATCTTTGGAGGAAACATCGTTCGGGAAGGCGTTCGCCTTGTGGCGTCGTCCGTGAAGCAGCTACCATAGACTACGCGTTCGTTTGGGCGGTAGGGGCCCCCATGTTGATTTTCACCTAGCCGTACCTGACGATATGACGATGCTCGAAGCGCATGGTTTGGCTACGTCTATCGAAGAAAAGCTGCGCGGCGAGCTAGGCGCCAACGCTGAAGTACTTACCCATCTGGAAAGTAAAACGCAACCAGATGGACATCTGTAATGCAACGAACAGCTCCTATTCTTGCCGCCTTACTCATATGCTGGACCACTTCGGTACAAGGACAACCCTTTGTTACCAGGTCCTTTGTTGCCGATACCATAGGGACGTTCTTCCACAGCAAGGCACGTCGGCACGATGGAACAGATGTTGACCTTCGTGTGCGGATCTGGGAACCAAACACTGGCCGTGCAGCCCGCAGGCCACTGATTGTCTTTGTCCATGGTGGTGGATTCATCAGTGGATCGTTTACTGAAATGGATCCTTTCTGTAGGATGTGGTCCCAACGTGGATACGTCGCTGCTACAATTGAATACCGCCTTGGCATGGTTGGTGGACCATTGTTAGATCCTCCATACCTGTTCGACCAGCACGAAGTACCACGAGCTGCTTGGCGAGCTGTCCAAGATGTTCGCCATGGCCTTCGATATCTATTCGAGAGAAGTACCGAGCTTGCCATCGATACCACAAACTATCTCGTCGCTGGAGCTAGCGCAGGTGCAATAACCGTACTGCACCACACGTTCTGGGACAGTCGCTCCGCCATTCCACCGTCTGTGAGAGCCATTCCAGATGCACAGAGAATGAGCGTGCGGTATAGTCGACCTGACTTGATTAGCTCGATCGACACGCTCCCCTTTCCAAGGCCATGTGCAGTCGTCAGCTATTTTGGAGCCATGATTTATCCCGAATGGTTGGGCCACGGCCCCTTTCCAAGAGTGTTCTTGTATCACCAGAATGGGGATATTGTCGTAGGCTGCGGACGCCAGAAAGGTCTTTGGGGCGTACCCTTACCAGGAGTGACCGAGCACTGGCCGACAATGGTCGGTTCATGCGCACTTGAGACAGACTTGCGTCCCACCCTTGACGATCCAGAGGCGCTTCGTGTCGTCATCCAACCAGGTATAGGTCATGAACTTCATGATGTTCGCACCGTGGATAGCCTAGCAGCACAGCACTGTGCACCATGCGCAATCATGGCCACGGAAGTCTCCGTTGCACAGCCAGCGGATGACTTTTCTGTCGACTGGCACTTGTTCTCAATAACAGGGCACAGCGTGGATCAAGGTTCTTCACCCGCGGCGACGGCAATCTTGAGGGTCCTCGACCGGCATCCATCCGGACTATTCATCCTTCGTACACCACGTGAGACCATGTTCATCATGGACGGCGTACTGCTTGGCCGGCGGTAGGGCAACCGTTTTTCGATCGACCATATGTAGGATGGCTACTCCAGTGAGGTTGGGTTGGAGCTTTCGTCATCATCGGTACGAAGGATGATAAAGAAGGTGAGTATCGCGACAGCTACTACGACGTGCATCAACTCCAAGGACATGATCATCCTTAGCGGAGCATTGGGAATGTTAAGTGGGGTGTAAAAGGATGCGGCTGTCAAAGCAATCGCAAGAATCGTGTAGAGACGTCGATGCCACGTCGTATTGCGAATGACGAAGGCAAGCGCATAGTACCCTAGAGTGGCACCGAGGACGGCAACGACGGTAGCCATAACAACGGGCAGCAGCGTAATTGGTTGCCCTGCTTCGGGAATAATGATGGATTCTGGAATCCAATCAACTGACTTGGCAGCGACGTATATCAGCGCATTTACGCCCGTTGACGCCAACGCAGTAAACGCACCGATTTTGAGTACTTCTGAGAAGTGGATACGATTTGACGCCACGACAATACCGGATTGATGAACGATCACCCAGATTGTACTGGGACCATAGACTTCGCGCGTTGACTACTCTCGGTATCCATTATTGTCTTGCTCAATGCGGTTCGGTAAGGAAGTTCCCTCGCCCTGGAACCTATCGTGTCTCAGCAGTACTTTCCAGCTTCGCGCAGAGTAAGCGGGCTCAGTATCAACTGATGTTCATCGAGGAACGTCCGTACGGCCACCGAATCCGTCCGCGAATATTCCCTCAGTGCCCACCCAGCAGCCTTACGCACAAAGAACTCTTTTGAATGCGCCGAACGAAGCACGAGAGAGAACAAGACTGTGGCATTGGTCCGCTTCTTCCATGATAACTGACACAGCAAGGCGGTTCGTTGGACCCAGAAGTTTGCATCGGCAATCCACCGATCGGTAAGGGCACTGAGCGCGTGTTCGTGCCGCAAGAGTACACCGCCGATGGCATGCGCTGCCAATGGATCAATCGTATCCCACCAGGACTTGGATTCAACAAAAGAAAGCAATACCTGTAGTTCATTGAGCGCCATCTGAGGCACGGCCTTGGGGTGAGAAAGTAGGTCGCATGCGATGTATTGGAATTCCCGTTCGGGTTGCATCCAGAGTTCCCGTGCTACGTCGAAAACGGAATGCGGGAAGCCATTCAAACGAATGGCCTCCCGCATCAATGATCGACGTTGAGGCGTCTGGACGCCTACGAACGCAAATTTATTCCTCATGTAAGCGGCCATCGAGGCTGAGCGGTCGTCATGGTACTCACTGCGGACCATGCCGAGGATAGCATTCAGAAACCCCGCGTCGCCGTCACGAAGCATGGCCTACCTCATGCTAGGGAACGTTTGGCCAATGCAGATTCAACACGACGCAGCGCCTCTTCAATATTTTCTACGCTTGTTGCGTAGGAAAAACGAATAAAGCCTTCGCCATATGCTCCAAATGCTGTGCCAGACAGGCAGGCGACACCAGCTTCATTCAGAAGGAAGTCGGCGCATTCTTGAGACGACATTCCAGTTCCTGTGATATTAGGGAAAACGTAGAACGCTCCATGTGGCCTGTGGCATCGAATCCCTGGAATCCTATTCAAACCGTCGACGATGATATCGCGGCGGCGCTCAAACTCTTTCAGGAAGTCATTTACCATTGGCAATGTCCGATCGCTCAAGGCCTCGACACCTGCCATTTGCGAGAACGAACTGGTACACGATGTACAATTCGTTTGCAGTTTGGCAACAACCTTTGCAATCTCCTTTGGAAACAAGCCATACCCAAGCCGCCAACCCGTCATGGCAAAGGTCTTGGAGAACCCATCAAGAATGATGGTGCGCTCTGCCATGCCTTCGAATTCCGTAATCGATGTGTGCTTGAACGAACCGTATGTTATCTGCGAATAGATCTCGTCGCTAAGCACGATGAAATTGTGTTTCACGGCCAGCTCCGCGATGTGCTGGAGATCTTCACGCGTTAGAATGCCACCGGTTGGGTTCTGTGGCGTGTTGATGATGACCATCCTTGTCTTCGGCGTGATACGTGCTTCCAAATCAGCCACATCAAATCGGAATTCCTTTTCTTCGCGTAGCGGCAGAGGAACAGGCGTTGCTTTCAGGAAGTTGATGACCGATTCATAGATCGGGAATCCCGGATTGGGATAGATTACTTCGTCACCTTCATCTATGCAGGCCATCATTCCAAAGAACATGATGGGCTTGGCACCAGGTGTGATAACAACGTTATCAGCGTCCCACAGGGCATACCCTCTCGTCTTATTGACATAGTCCGCTACTGCTTGGCGTGCTTCTGGCAGACCAGCCGCGGGTCCGTAGTGCGTAAACCCCTTATCGAGAGCGTCCTTTGCGGCTTGGATGACATTCGCCGGAGTGTCGAAGTCCGGTTCACCAATTTCAAGGTGGACGATACTACGTCCTTGAGCTTCGAGAGCTCGGGCTTTGACGAGTACTTCAAAGGCCGTTTCTGTGCCAAGTCTTGAGATGCGTTCTGCTACGTGCATGTCGTTTGAATCGGTAGGTGGTTAATGGGCGTGTGGCAGGCAAGTCAACTACAGACGCTCGACTCCTATCGGAGTCCGTTGGTGATGGATTTCGATAATTCGCACCGTGTCATCCGTGGGATCGGCGAGAATGCGAACGGAAAAATGCGCTGCAGGCAGAAGGTGTTCGGCTTTTTCCGACCATTCTACCAACTTAATGGCGTCGTGAGAGAACACGCAGTCATCGAAGCCAACGTTCGCAAGCTCTTGCGGTGAATCAATCCGGTAGAGATCTACATGGTAAATCTTCACAGGAATACCATCGGGCATAACGCCCCGGTATTGGTTGATGATCGTGAACGTGGGACTGGTTACCAGATCTTCGACGTCGAAGTAGGACGTTACTCCTTTCACGAACTCCGTCTTGCCGGCACCGAGGTCTCCATACAGTGCAACGACGTCGCCAACGGCGAGCCGTTCTGCAAACTGTCTGGCGATAGCCAGTGTTTCTTCTTCATTGTGAGATCTCAAGGTCTCGGAGTCCATATCGATCCGTCGTCGTTCAACAAGCTCGTGCTGGTGGTACTGGCATTGCGACATAACAGCCGTTGCAGCGAACCCCAAAACTACGAGGATTGTCGTGATTCCGATACGCCTCGACGAAGCCTACACCCTCGACTCCAAGGTGATGACAGGAAGGATCATCTCTTCAAGTGAGATCCCACCGTGCTGAAAGCTGTCACGGTAGCGTGTGAGGTATTGATTATAGTCGGTTGGATAGACAAAGTACTTGTCTTCTTTCGAGATGACAACATTGGTCGTCACACCACTAGCGGGGATCTTCCATCCTTCGGGGTCGCGTATAATGAGTGCGTCACGATCGTCGGCTTTGACGTTCTTGCCAATCTTGTACCGAAGGTTCGTCGTTGTATCCCGATCACCAAATACTTTTGCACCACGCATACAGCGCACGCTACCGTGGTCCGTTGTTATGACAATTTGTGCCCCGGGAACAGTAGCAAGCGTTTTTAGGATACCCAAGAAACTCGAATGCTTGAACCAGCTTTTCGTGAGGGATCGATACGCTGATTCATCGGGAGCGATTTCCTTGAGAATTGGATAGTCAGAACGCGAGTGAGCAATCATGTCAACGGCATTGATAACGATAGCTGTCAGTTCGTTGCGAGCGTATCGGAGGATATCGCCTTCGACGCGTTTGCCAAAGTCTGTGTCGACGATCTTGATGTACTGAAGCTCATTGGCAAGCTTAATTCGTCTACGCTGGAGCAGAAGTGATAGCAGCTCTTTTTCATTACGGTTGAGTGTGTGTTCGTCCTTACCACGTTCATCGATGGCAAACTGTGGATAGTGTTTGTTGATTTCCGTAGGGAACAGACCAGCAAATATGGAATTTCGTGCATACGGTGTAGCCGTTGGCAGGATGCCACAGTAGTAGTCCTTCTGCACAGAAAACAAACTGCGTATTTCCTCCTCCATAACTAGCCACTGATCCAATCGCATGCAGTCGACAACAATAAAGAACGTAGGACGCTTGTTGGACAATCTTGGAACGACAAACTGATCAATAATATGAGGAGAAAGCAGCGGCGTGTCGCCTGACCGATCTTTAAGGTCAACAAGCCACGATTTATATTCATGTTCTATGAATTTGGAAAACTCGGCATTACACTCCTTCCATTGGTCTTTTAGGGACTGTTCAAGCCCAACATCGGGATGGGTGTCCAACTCGACGCTCCGTTGCACCAAACGGATATACACATCCAGCCACTCACTCCAACTCATACGGTCCATCAGGCGTCTCGTAATCGTCGAATATTCCTGGTGGAATTCTTGCGTAAATCGTTCTTCTGTGATCCTGCGTGAGTCAAGAAACTTCTTGCATGCTGCAAGAATTTGTGACGGATTTACTGGCTTCAGGAGATAGTCATCGATCTTTCTGCCAATGGCCTCTTCCATGAGCGATTCCTGTTCGTTTTTGGTGACCATGACAACGGGCACCGTCGCATCAATGTCTTTGAGTACAGCAAGAGTCTCCAAACCAGAAATTCCCACCATAGTCTCATCAAGAAAGACAAGGTCAAATCGCTTTGCTTGGGCCAATTCGATCGCATCTTCACCGTTTGTGGCAGTGCTGACGCTAAAGCCTCGTTGTTCAAGGAGAATCAGATGTGGGCGAAGAAGCTCGATTTCATCATCGACCCAGAGAATATTTTTCGATTCCGACATTCAGGTTAGCCCGTGAGTGGTGACCATAAACGACTCGTGCGTCGGCTCAACGACGTTCCTTGCGTCGTTTATTGTTGATGCTGTAAAGGATCGACGCCATGCTCGATAACTGCCATCGTGGTAGTGGCTCGGGCTATAAGGACGGCGTTGTCGTCCGCGTCCACAGCATAGACATCAGCCTCACAGAAGTGCAGAGATCGACCAGGCTTGACAACCCTGCCAATTGCTCGAAGCAGCGTTCCCCTCCCCTTGGAAAAGTATGATACCTTGAGCTCTGCCGTTACCGTATGCTGCGTTGGCCCAACAAGCGTAAATCCTGCAAAACCCGCCGCCACATCGGCAATTGTCGCGGTAACCCCTCCATGGACCAAACCAATCTGCTGTTGGTGCTGCAGTTTCAGGTCAATCTCTGCAACAACGTATCCTGGCTCGATGGTTACCAAGCGACATCCAATGTGCTTCATGAATTCCTGCCGCTCCAGATGACGCAGGATGGTCTCTCTAAAGCGTGGATTTGCAATCCGAAAAGTTGTAGTCATAGCACAAAACTACGGCCTCTCCACCCTATGTCGAGCGATCCATGACTAAACCGCCAACCGATTCGTCTATGGCGTTGTCATTGGAGAATCATACCATGAATGCGAACAAACTGACCCTTCGTGCACAGGAAGCCCTCCAGCGGGCACATGAGCGCGCCACCACAGCAAGGCACTCGGCCATAGAGCCTGAGCACATTGCCTTGGAACTCCTCGTGGACCCACAGGGTATCGCCGCTCCGATGCTTGAGAAGATCGGTGCCAATGTTCCCTACATCCGTTCCCGGTTGGAAGAACAGACCAACACGTTCTCGACGGTGTCCGGGCAACCCTCCGTTCAACTCTCATCCGAAAGCCAACGCTTACTCTCGGCGTCTCTTCAAGAAGCTAAACAGCTTGGCGATGACTACATCAGCTCCGAACACATCCTCCTGTCATTACTCTCTGTGAAAGGGGCCGTGCAACGACTATTCGGCGACCAAGGCGTCACGCGAGAGGCTGTCCTGCGAGTACTGCGTGATATTCGCGGTGGCAGACGCGTCACGGAACAAAATGCCGAGGATTCCTACCAATCGTTGCAGAAATACGCACGCAACCTGAATGATGAAGCGCGCAAGGGAAAGATAGATCCCGTGATCGGACGCGAAGATGAAATTCGCAGGGTTCTGCAGGTTCTTAGTCGTCGAACGAAAAACAATCCTGTGTTGATCGGTGAGCCTGGTGTCGGCAAAACTGCCATCGTAGAGGGCATTGCCCAGCGAATCGTCAGTGGCGACGTACCCGAAACACTGAAGTCGAAGGTCATCTACTCGCTGGACATGGGCGCTTTGATTGCTGGTACGCAGTACCGCGGTCAATTCGAAGAGCGCTTGAAAGCCGTGGTGACGGAGGTAACACAATCTGATGGAGAGTTCATTCTCTTCATTGATGAACTGCACACGTTGGTTGGTGCTGGTGCGACAAGTGGTGCCATGGACGCGGCCAACATTCTGAAACCTGCATTGGCACGTGGTGACCTACGTGCTATTGGTGCAACAACCTTGGACGAATACAGGCAGTATATCGAAAAAGACGCAGCACTCGAGCGCCGATTCCAGAAAGTCCTTGTGGCAGAACCATCGGTTGACGATACGATTTCGATCCTCCGCGGCCTAAAGGAGCGTTACGAAGTGCACCATGGCGTACGAATAACGGATGCCGCGCTGGTTGCTGCTGCGCAGCTCTCGCATCGCTACATTACGGACCGCTTCTTGCCAGACAAAGCGATCGACCTAGTAGATGAAGCTGCATCGAAGCTGCGTATAGAGATTGCCTCGATGCCGGAAGAAGTTGACACATTGGAGCGCCGCATCCGTCAGCTTGAAATTGAACGCGAAGCCCTTTTGCGTGAGATCGGCTGACCTTGTGCCAAGGCCCCTTTATCGAAAAAGGAAACGGCGCATACACATGGGCGTATGCGCCGTTATTTGTCTAGCTGGGTGAAATTAGCGCCACTGGCGCAAGAATTCAAGGCGCTCCTGAAGCTGCCCTACCGGAATAAGGAGTTTCTCTTTACCAAGGATTCCCTCCTCCTGAGAGCCAAAAACAAGCTCGTAGTCTTTCGACATCACAATTGCTTCTTCTGGGCAGACCTCTTCACAGAATCCGCAGTAAATGCACCGCAGCATGTTGATCTCGAACTTCTCGGGATAGCGCTCCTTTTCGGCTGTCGTTTCTCCTGCTCGAACTTCTATCGCCAGTGCAGGACAGACACGAGAACAAAGACCACAAGCAACGCAGCGTTCACCGTCCTCCTCCTGCACCAGGACCGGACGTCCACGATAGGAACCTTCTGGCTCCCACCGCTCTTCTGGATACTGCCGTGTAAACTTCGGGCGGAACATCTGCCGGAGCGTGAGCCCCAGGCCTCGTGCAATCTCTGGGAGATAGATCTTCTCCCAGAACGTCATCCGTTGCGCTTCGGTATTGGTTGTAACGTTTGCCATGATTGGTCAGGAAAAGTATCAACGATTCAGGAAGAGCATCACGGTACCCGTGATTGCAATATTCGCTAAGGAGAGAGGAAGGAGAATCTTCCAGCCAAGATTCATGAGTTGGTCGTAGCGGAATCGTGGTAACGACCACCGTATCCAGATGAACACGAACACCAACAGCAATGACTTTCCTACAAAGGCGCCATGGCCCAATAACACCATCGGAATGGAATTGGGTTCAAGGCCAAGCACCGCCGCATCATCGAGGAATGGTACAATATCCCATCCGCCCAAGAAGAGTGTCGCCATAATTGCACTTGAAGCCAGCATATTGGCGTACTCAGCCAAGTAGAGAAGACCAAACTTCATGCCCGAATATTCGGTGTGATATCCTCCAACAAGTTCCGGTTCGGCCTCGGGAAGGTCAAAGGGTGCACGGTTCGTTTCGGCCAAGGCTGTTACGAGAAAGATGATGAAGGCAAACGGTTGATAGAACACCGTCCAGCCACCGGTGGTTTGCCAGCGAATAATTTCCATCAAATTGAGCGACCCGGTTATCATCAATACGCCAACAACGGACAAACCCATTGACAGTTCGTAGGAAATCATCTGAGCCGATGATCGTAAACCGCCCATCAAGGAGTACTTGTTGTTTGAGGACCACCCAGCCAACGCAACACCGTAGACGCCAACAGACGTCATAGCCAACACAACGAGGAGGGCCACATTCATGTCCGGTGCCATCGTAAGCGTGTACTCCTTACCTCCCAACGTAAAAACGTCACTCCATGGGATGACGGCATACACCGTGATTGCAACAGCTATCGAAATGACAGGTGCAAGCGCATGGAACTTATAGTCGGCTGCGGCGGGAACGATGTCTTCTTTGAGATAGAGTTTGAACACATCGGCAAACGATTGGAACAACCCCCAAGGGCCTACACGATTGGGGCCGATACGATTCTGAATCCAAGCGGCAATTTTACGCTCGGCAAGAACCATGTACGCTGCTGCAATAAGCATGGCATTGACAAGAACGCCACCTTTTGCAACAACGATTCCAAAGTCGAGAAGTGTATCCATGTTCCGTCAGATTAGTTGCGAAGGATGATAAGTGCGAAGCCTCAATTAGGCTTCAACACATGGGACTCATACACGATACCCGCTGGATCGGGCGAATGGCCTTTGCCAAGAGCAACACCTTGATGTTTGTCCAAGAGTGCGTATGACATATGCTTGAACCCGTCGACGTGCATAGCGAGCTCCGCAAACACATCTGCAGCAGCTTTCCAGGATACCTTGCTTCCCAATGCGTTCAACACGTCACGGAGGATACGCCAGCCAGCTCTGTTGTCACGGCGGACACCCTGTGACCACCGATCGTTGGGAGCGCCAAATTTGTCCCAACGGCTCATCTGCATGCCCATGTACCGTTCGTTTTCTTTTGTAACGATGGCTGGGCTAAAGTGCTGCACTCGATGAAGAATATTCGTAAATGTTCCATGCGTTTCCGCAAAGCTTGCGGCTGGCAACAACACCGTTGCGGATTGTGCCGTTACGGACATTCTCGAGCTAAGAACGATGAGCGTGTCCACGGAAGCAGACGCCGCAGCTAGTTCAGTAGAGTGGTTGTCCAAGGTATCTTCAAGGACCACAAGAACCTTTACACTGCCTTGTTTGATTCGCTCTGCCAGTCTATCAACACCCAATCCGCCATTGCCCGGCGCAATGCCAACGGCATGTGCACCTATGGCATTGGGCGCCACCTCATTAACTCGCAAGGTACCATCACCAAAGGTGTGGTCGTTGTGTTTGATGAAGTCAACATTTGTCACCTTGAGGTGGTTTGCCAACACATGCAGGGCATAGTTGTCTTCATTGCTAGCAAACGCCGAACCGATGATTGCGATATCGTGTGGTTTACTGGACCGTAGAGCGTCTCCTGCAACGGAAAGCGCCTCTTCCCAGGACGTAGGCACAAGTACGCCATTGCGGCGGATCATCGGCCCGTCGGTCCGGGAATCGTTGATGACGTCTGGCGTCGTAATGCGTCCATGATCGCACATCCAGTATGTGTTCACGTGCATGTTCGTCCGAGGCTCGGCACGCAGCACCTCGTTGTTCATCACACCGATCTTGATATTGCACCCTCGTGCACATCCTGGACAGATGCTGTCGGTGAATGACATCTCCCACACCCGCGCCTTGAACCTGAAATCGATACTCGTTAGCGCACCGACTGGGCAAATGTCGATGACGTTCATTGAGTACGGGCTGTCGAACGTGGTATCGGGGAATGTCTCGATCGTGACCTTATCTCCCCGGCGAACAAACGTCAGAACGGGCTGTTCGGCAACTTCTTCAGCGAACCGGATGCAGCGTGAGCACGAAATACAGCGCTCGCCGTCGAACATGATTTCGGGGCCTAGCTGTACGCGTTTGGGCTTGTGGACTTTCTCCTCTTGGAAGCGACTCTTCCCCTTCGAATGCCGGAAGGCATATTCCTGAAGTTTGCACTGCCCAGCTTCATCACAAATTGGGCAATCCAGAGGATGGTTGACCAGCAGGAACTCCATGACGGCTTCCTGTGCATCAACGGTCCGCTTCCCGGTCGTGTCAACAATCATGCCTTGTGCAACGGGCGTTGCACAAGCAATCTGAAGCTTGGGAATCCAGTTGACGACCGGAACCCCATGCTCGTCGAACATGAGGCTACCATCAACGTCTTTTTTGTGAGAACCAACATTCACCAAACACATTCGGCAGTTTCCGGCCACGCTCAGTGCTGGGTGCCAACAGAAATGCGGAATGGTGATTCCGTTGGCCAATGCTGCTTCGATAATCGTCTGTCCGTCCGTAGCCTCAATGGCCCGGCCGTCGATCAGAATCTGTGGCATGAGTATCCTTCCTCGGAGACAATACCCCACTGGTTATTTGGTCTACCGTTGGGGCGCGCCAAAATACAACTTTTCACATCTAGATTTGCCGTCACAACATCCACACGAACTCATCATGTTCCTTAGAAATCTGCCCATTGTTCTACTCGTTCTTTGTGCCAGCCACAATCTGGCCTCGGCTTCGGACAGCAAACTTCCGCTTTCCCTGTCGTACAACAGCCCAACAGGCCCCGAATCCAGACCACTTGATCTATCAGGGGGCCTTGGATTCTCTCTGGGGTATACTGGTGAGGTTACGCGTTGGCTCCGTATGGGAGCGGCGGCTACGTGGACGTCCATGTCAGTGCATGGCGTCGACAACATCGCCGTCGACAATGTCGCCCTTACGGTTTATCAACTCGTTGCTACTGCTCGATTTCGCGCGTTTCGTCACGGATGGTCCCCATACGTAGATACGGAGGCAGGTATGTCGTTCGTGTCACTTTCTGCCCGTCAAGACGGCGTCTCGCGCGCTATTGATGGTTTGGATGAGGTCCGAGCCCTTGTAGGGACACGCCTTGGGATCGAAGTGCCGATTTCAGAGAGGGTTTCGCTGGATGTAGCAGGCCGTTTCTCCTGGACGTTCATTGACGAGGGATTTGGCATTGCGGCTCTCCATGCGGGAATTGTCTATGAGCTGCGTTGAGTCGCTATCAAAAGTGTCACGACGCCTTGTTGAGGCAACTTATGCTCGACTGAACTCCCGAAGCATAACCCTGAAGGTGTAATTCAGGTTCGAGGCAAGCTTCGGCAATGCGCCAGATTGCCTGGCATGGGAAGCGATTTTCATAGAGTGCTCTTCCAATGACCACACTATCCACATTCTTGGGAGCGTGAGCCTGGATATCCCACAAGTGCTGGGGCGATGCAATTCCACCGGCAGTCGTTATCCGGATGGGTGTCACATCAGCAATGCGCCGAATTGTATCCATGCTTTCCCCGGTCAAGTGCCCTTCCCAATCCGTTTCTGAATACACCAGCCGTCTTCCGCCTAGGTCATAGACATGGCGTATGTACTCTTCATCGGACACCATACTGCAACCATCCCCAGGGTCGACGTCGCCGTTATGGGCTCGCAGACCAAAGATAACCCTGCTGGTACCATACTGCTCTAGAAGTTCGCGTACTGCGTCACTATCGGTCCAGACGAGCGTGTTGATACTCACTCGGTATACCCCAGCTTCCAGGAGTTGCCGATACAAATCGATGTGAGGCAATGAGCTGATGAACTGAATTGGAACGTCGACGGCTTGTTGCATACGGACAGCAGTGGCGCGCGTCAACGCGTCATCGTATCCTTTGAAGGAATCAACGTCCGTCACGTGGATACACTTGGCATTCTCGCGGCGCCACAGTTGGGCCAGCTCGACCGGATTATCCGAGAGTTCCGCATACAGCGACTCCGTTCCGGGAACACCTTTAATACAACGGGCACAACGGCCTGACACAAGGTCGATGGCTGGGATAACGAGTACATGGCCCATTACTGGCCTCCTGCAAAACGGAGTGCTAAACGCAATAGCTTTTCAGACGAAACAGCTGCCTCTGGATTTGCTGCCAGCACGGTGCGAACGGCCTTTTCGGCTGTTGCGCGGCTGTATCCAAGAGAAATGAGTGCTGCAACGACTTCATCAACGGCTGGGGCTGGTGCACTGGCTTCGGTCGTGTCGGTCGCTGGCGCTGGCACGATTGCAATGATCTTTTCGCGGAGTTCCAACACAATCCGCTCCGCCGTCTTCTTGCCGATTCCGGGCAACCGCTGAAGTCCAACGGCATCACCTTTCACAATCTTCAAACGAAGATCTGCCAAGGTGCTGGAGCTAAGAATACCAAGTGCAGTGCGTGGGCCAATTCCCGTAATCGATGTCAGTAGCAAAAAAGCTTGACGCTCTGCAACCGTACCAAAGCCGAACAGCTGGATAGCATCTTCGCGGACAACCATGACGGTGAGCAGGGTAATCTCCGAGCTTAACGCCGGAAGGGCGTCGATCGTCGATAGTGGCACACCCGCAACGTAGCCAACGCCACAGCAGTCGATGACAACATCCATCCCGTCACGAGAAACGAACCGTCCGCGTAGCATTGCAATCATCCTGCAAAACTAGCACGGTCACGCTTTGTATGGCCCACAGCACGTTTGAGCCAAGGCCCCCTTCAACAAGAACAAGGATGTGGAATGATGTCGGAAGCTAGTACTCGCGAGGTCGGCGAACGTGCGGAACAGGCTGCGGTTGACTACTTGGTGGATAGCAACTACGTCATCGTCGAAAGGAACTGGAACTATCACAACATCGGTGAGATAGACATCATCGCTGTCAAGGACGAAACCCTGGTGTTCGTCGAAGTCCGGTATCGAACAAGCACACGGTACGGACTACCCGAACTGTCCATTTCGCACGGTAAGTGGCAGAAGCTTCGAAAGACAGCCAAACTCTATCTCGCCAAACACGGTGCATACCGTTCAAAGGCTTGTCGTTTTGACGTCATCGCCATCGATATGATGTCTGGAGAGGCATCCCTGCGGCACTACGTAAACTGTCTGTAGGAAGCTCGTCCTGCTTCCGAAGCATCCAGTTCAGGCTTTAATGTATCTTTGGCGTACTCTGCCAGTGACACACCAGGCCATTCATGTGGACGTATATTCTCAAGCGAACGCTACTCTTTGTTCCTACTCTCATCATTATCACGATCATCTCCTTCGGGATTAGCCGGCTTGCTCCGGGCGACCCCGCGGCAGCAAAGGTTGGACAGGGATCCGATGGGGGCATGTCAGGGCGAAGTACGCTCAGTGCAAAAACGGTCGAAATGGTTCGAAAACAATGGGACCTCGACAAACCCTTGTGGCAGCAATACGTGATTTGGACAGGAGGCCTCCTTGGTTTCCGGCTTCGCGACGTTTTTGCTGACGGAGGTACTGTATGGTCGAAGCTACGCTGGGAGGGCACTCCGGATTTCGGCACAAGTTTTCAGGACAATCGGCCTGTCTTTGACAAGATGCTGGAACGTGTTCCTGTGACATTGACGATGAACATTCTGGCCATCATCATTGCGTATAGTATCGCAATCCCGCTGGGCGTCAACTCTGCCGTGCGCCCCGGCACGGTCGAGGATAGGTTGTCCAGCTTTGTCTTGTTTGCTCTGTATTCGCTCCCCGTGTTTTGGGTAGGGACACTTGCGGTTTCGTTTCTCGCCAACCCGGAATATGTGCAGTGGTTTCCCAGTGGCGGATTGCGGAGTCCTGGATTCTTGGATTCATGGCCTGTTTGGCGCAAGCTTGCGGACTATGCCAGCCACTTGGCCTTACCCATGGTGGTGTACGTGTATGCGGATTTTGCGTTCGTGTCGCGGCAGTTACGCAGTTCGATGCTGGAAGTAATTCGGCAGGACTACGTGCGTACGGCACGAGCCAAAGGTCTTGATGAGCATACGGTTATCCTGAAGCATGCATTTCGCAATGCACTGATTCCGTTGATCACGATGGTAGCAACGTTGATTCCTAACCTTATCGGCGGCTCTGTAATCATCGAGACGATCTTCAGTATTCCCGGCATGGGAGAACTCTCGTTCAAGGCACTCGTTGCTCGGGATTATCCAATGATCATGGCCGTATTCACGATCTCGGCCGTACTCACTTTGGTTGGCATGCTCGTGGCAGACATTCTGTATTCGGTTGCCGACCCTCGTATCTCTTATGGCAAGAAGGCAGCATAATCATGAATAAGGCACCTAGACCTTCATCGCAAGAAGACTTGAGCGAAACGTACGGCCAGTTTGTCCGACGTCAGTTTCGGAAGCACACCCTGGGCGTTGTTTCGCTCTGGCTTGTAGCACTGCTAGCTGGAGTAGCGGTATTTGCAGACTTTTTGGCTAACGACAAACCCATCGTATGCTCACTTCATGGGACATGGTATGCACCTGTTTTGAAGGAATATGTCGTCGATGCTGGTTTAGGCCAATGGGACCCCGCGGTCTTGAATGCAGATTGGAAGTCCCTGCCATATGATTGGGCAGTGTTTCCTCCAGTTCCCTATCTACCAAGCACGACGAACATGAATCTCGTTACACTTGAGGACCGCTCGCCGTCAGGTGCTCATTATTTGGGTACGGACGACATTGGCAGAGATGTCCTATCCGGACTGATCCATGGGTCGCGGTATGCCTTGTCGATTGGTTTTATTGCCATGGGTATTGCTCTCGTCATTGGCATAGTCCTGGGAGCTATTGCCGGATATTTCGGCGGCGCCGTGGATGTCCTTGTGTCACGGCTGGTAGAGGTCGTGATTACAATTCCTCGGTTCTTCCTCATCATTACCATGGCTGCAATGATTGAAGAGAGTTCGCTGTGGTTGGTCATGATGTTGATTGGCTTGACCGGATGGACCAGTGTTGCCCGGTTCATGCGAGGTGAAGTTTTACGCGTGCGTAACCTGGACTTTGTCACTTCCGCTCAGGCTCTGGGATACGGCACCAGCCGAATTATCTTTCTGCACGTCCTCCCGAACGCCATTGCCCCTGTATTGATTTACACGGCATTTGGTATTGTCAGTACGATCTTGCTGGAGTCGTCGTTGTCGTTTCTTGGCTTTGGCGTACCGGAGACTGTTGTAACGTGGGGTTCCATCCTCTTCAAAGCAAGAACCAGTACCTATTCATGGTGGTTGGCAATCTTCCCAGGCTTGATGATTTTTCTCACCGTCTGCGCCTTCAATCTTATCGGCGATGCTCTTCGGGACGCAACGGATCCCCGCCTACGGTCATAGGGTTCAGGGTGCAAGCCGTTCAATAATCCAGCGATCGCCTTCTCGTCGATACCGAATGCGGTCATGGAGACGGCTTGGCCTGCCTTGCCAAAACTCTACCAAGCTAGG
>JALOMA010000203.1 GCA_025455735.1 Candidatus Kapaibacterium sp. | reverse complement strand
CCCTTGTTGATGACCTGCTAGCACGGACCCTCACACCTGCCGAGCGCGCTGCGGCCTATGCCGACCGTACGACTGCTTTGCTTGTTCTATGCCAGCATGAGCGGAATACAGGGCGCACGGCCGACGCACGGCGGCGCCTGGACGAAGCGGACGGTGCGGCCCGCGCCTCGGCGGATCCCCGGACGATTGCCAAGGTACTGCTGATGAAGGGCAGCCATGACGTATTGGCTGGAGACATCACCTTGGCAGAAGAAGCGCTGGCCGAAGCCCAAGCCACCTTCGAGAGCATTGGTGCTGCCGATGGTGCGATCATGGCCCGCTACAACCTTGCTATGGCAGCGGCCCGCAGCGGACGTCCAGCGTTGGCCTACGAGCGCTATTCCACTTGTTACGAGGCCGCCGCAGCCGAGGGGCTGCATCAGGTGGAAGCAGGCTGCCTAAGCAGCCTGGGCGCCCTGAATGAGCAACGTGCCTCTTATACCGACGCGCTAACATGGTATCAGAAGGCCATCGAGCTGGCACGAGCGACCAACGACCGCTATTCCTTGGGAATTGCCCTTGGCAATGCTGCCACGGCCATGTTCAACGCCGGCTATACGGATGAATCGCGTAGACTGTTTGACGAAGCCATTGACATCATTCGGGAACTGGGCAACACCATGTTGCTGGCCACCCTTCGGAACAACCAGGCCGGCTACGAACGGCGCGCCGGCTTTTTCCGCGAAGCCCTGGCCATGCACGATGAAGCGGTAGTCCTTGCTGAACGCACGGCACACCACCGAGAGCATATCGTGGCACTCTGCGGAAGGGCCTCCTGCCTGCATCAGCTTGGGCGCCACCGGGAAGCCACCGCTACCTTCGAGCGCGCCAACAAGGTTGCCCGCAGCTTGTCCGATCCGCGGGCCCTCCTGCACGTATTGGTTGAACACCTGGACGTCCTGGTTGCACGGAAACAATGGGCCAAGGCGCATCATCTGGTGAATGAAGCACTGGCCTTGCAGGACCACATCGACATGTCTACCTATGGCTGCACCCTGCTCCAGCAGGCCGCCCTGGTACTTGAACACCACGGCGACATTGCCGGTGCCCTAGCCATGCACAGGCGCTTTCATGCTGAGTTCGAGCAGCGGCATAGCGAGGAAGCGGCCACACGCCTGGAACTTCATGCTGCTGCCCTGCGGCTGACGTTGGCCGAACGCGACAAGGAGATTCTTCGCCTCCAGAATGACATCCTAACGGCCAGCAACGAAGCACGCCTTCGCGAAATCCAGTCGTTGCGGCTGCAATTGGCATCGGGAGGCGATGCCGACCGGTCCGCCGTCAGGGAACGCCTTGCCTTCATCGACTCTGGCTTGTCGGAACGTCTGGCGGCGCGCTGCCCGGACCTTACTCCCACCGAAATACGCGTCTGTACGCTCCTGAAAATTGGCCTTTCCACCAAGGACCTCGCAGCCCTACTCCACGTCACGGAACGTGCCGTGGAAAAGCACCGCTACAACATTCGCCGCAAACTGGCACTTGACCCCTCGGTAAGCCTGACCACGTGGCTCGAACGTGTTGGCCGAGAGTTGTAACACGGCCCCCTTCCCAAATAGTACGATCCACCGGAACTTGGTAGTAGAAGAGTAGTAGAACGGCCAACGCAACAACCTCCATGTTTGCACCAGAACACTGTGTACCACTGGAGGATGTATGAGAATGACCTTGACCGCACTAGCCCTTGGAGCTGCCTTGTTTGTTGCGGCATGCAGCAGCGAGGAGTCCACAACCAATCCAACGACCAATGCAACGAAAGGCACGATGTCGGCAAAAATCGACGGTGCTGATTGGACTGGCACGTTGGTAGTACAGGGTCTGTATACAAATGACCTGTTGTCGATTGCAGGCCAAGACAACAATGCCCGCCAGATTCAGCTGCGCCTGATTGGTATCAAAACACCAGGAACATATCAGTTTGGTGGCATGACCAATCCAAATACGGCCACAGTAACGGTTGGCATCAACGCTACGGACAATTACACGGCCAGCTTGGTTGCCGGCAGTGGGACGGTAAACGTGACGGTGCTGACGGCACAAAAGGCGGAAGGCACCTTCAGCTTCACGGGTAGGAATACCGCCGGCGCAACAAAGCAGGTCTCGGAAGGACGATTCAACGTCACGTTCTGACAGGCGCCATGGGGGCGATGTCGGCATCGACGAACGGCGCTCCGGGCCCCCGACTGGGGCGCCGTTGTCGATGGAATGATCCGTCTCCGTAAGTTTCGGCGTGAACACTCCCCTTCTTGCCCTTATCTGCATGGGCCTGCTGTTCTCGTTTGCTTGTGATCTGGCATCCCAACAGCGACCTGCCCAATTATTTGCCGACGATTTCAATGGTCCATCTTCGCTCTTCACAACGCGCACGCCGGACGGCGCTACGACGTCCATCCAGGATGGAAGACTGCGCATCAACGTCTCCGGAGCAACAACGTCCTGGGCAACGTGGACGTCCCATTATCTCAGCCATCGGCTCCCGCTTTCTATCACCCTGACGTTCCGCCGAACATCCAACAATCCCACGTCCGTGGTGGGCATTCAAAGCGGACCTGCCATCGGCGCGTCCACCGTCTGCGTAGGCCTGCGTGCCGACGGACGCATTGCCATCGTGCGTGGACCGTTTGTTCTGGGCACCACCATCTACCTAAGCGATCCAATTCCCGGTGCTGATCGTGTCGATGCCGACCATACCCTTGAACTTCGCGTGAACAAGGATTCCACGTCGATCCTCGTGAACGGACGTACCATCCATGCAACCCGAGAGCGCACCATCCGTGGAATGGACATGGGCATCTGGGTTCGCGGAGCCCAACAGGCATACGTCGATCGGTTTGCCGTCTACCAGGACCTCGAGGCCTTTGCCGTGGACACGACGGTACCACCCGATCTGCGTTTGCAGCGCATCGACGCCATCAGCACGGACCGAACGGAAAAAGGTCCCGTCGTCTCCCCCGACGGCTCTACCGTTTATTTCGTCCGAACCATTGACCGTGACGGCGTAGATGACGATGAGATTTTTACAGCCGTGGCAGACTCATCCACACTCTGGAAAGGGGCCTCGAACCCAGGGAGCCCGCTCAACACTCCAGGTGGCAACTTCGTGGCTGCGGTAGCCCCGGACGGACAATGGCTGCTTCTGGGCAACCGTTACGATGGGCGCGGCAGAGTGTCTGGAGCAGGGTTCAGCATGGCATATCGTACGGACACAGGATGGACACAACCAGTACCCCTCGAGATCGAAGACTTCAGCAGCAACAGCAAATACATGGAAGCCACCATGTCGGCCGACGCACAGCACATCATCATGACGCTTGACCGTGCAGACGCGCTAGGAGAACGCGATTTGTACGTCTGCCATCGCCAACCGGATGGCACCTGGACGTCTCCAGTGTGGATGGGCAACGTGATCAACAGCATTGGCGACGAAATATCGCCATCAATGGCAGGCGACAACCAGACCATCTACTTTGCCTCCACGGGCAGGCCCGGCTTTGGACGGGCCGACATCTTCGTTAGCCGTCGGCGCGACAGCACGTGGACGTCGTGGACCGAGCCCATCAACCTGGGTGCAGGCATCAACACACCAGACTGGGATGCATACTTCAGCATGCCTGTTGTTGGGGCATGGGGTGTGATGGTGCGGCAACAGGTAGGCGGTGACCACGACATCCTTGCTGTACGCCTTCCAGAGGCGCTTCGGCCCAAGCCCACGACCATTCTGCGCGGCACTATCCGCAGCTACGACGGATTACCAATTCCTGGCGCCATGATTGCGCTTCAGGGCGACGGTGACAACGGGCCAGCGACAACAGCGGCAATCAGCGACCCAACATCGGGCAGCTATCGTATGGTACTCCCTACGGGTACGACACTTCGAATGGCCATAACGGCTGACGGCCACTGGCCGGAGGAAACGACCGTGGACCCAATACCTGCCACACCATCGACCATCCTTACCAAGGACATCGTCCTGCGTCCATTGCAGCGTGGCCAGCCGATTCCCCTTTCGGCCATCACGTTTGCCACTGGATCGGCGATGATACCAGCAAGCGCCGCCACAACACTGGACCGTATTGCATCGGCAGTGCGACCCTTTCTCGTCGGCCCGACCGCAGGACGTCTTATTGTATCGGGGCACACGGACAACACCGGCACCGAAGCAGCCAACCTGGCGCTCAGCAACCGTCGGGCTGAGGCCGTCGGTCGGGCACTCGCTGATCGTGGCATTCCGGCACACCGTATCACAACGGCTGGGCATGCCTCTCGCCACCCTATTGCCAGTAATACCACCGCGTCTGGCCGCCAGCAGAACCGCCGTGTGGAGGTAGTGGTGGAGTGAGGAGGGGGGGGGATTCCCACGATATAACCCTCACCACTCCCGGTCTTCGCACCATCGCAATTCGGCCCATTCCCGGTTTTCGCATTATCGCGATTCGAGCCACGCCAGATTTTCGCGCCATCGCAATTCGGCCCGTTCCCGGTTTTCGCATTATCGCGATTCGAGCCATGCTCGATTTTCACGCCATCGATTTTAGCCCATTTCAGACCGTTTTTGCCCGTTTTGCCCGTTGTTGCGCGTTTTTGCCCGTTTTCCCGTTTTTGCC
>JALOMA010000202.1 GCA_025455735.1 Candidatus Kapaibacterium sp. | reverse complement strand
ATGGCCCCATTCGTTGAATTTGAATGGGGCGAGCACGCAACGAGCATAATGTGGCGGATCAAAGAATTGCTGGACCCTGCTGGCATCCTCAATCCCGACGTCGTTCTTTCGCACAATCAACACATACATACGCAGAATATCAAACCCGTACTCGTAATTGAAGACGACATCAACCAATGCATTGAATGTGGCTTTTGTGAACACGTTTGCCCAAGTCGAGAGCTTACGCGAACGCCTCGCCAACGAATCGCATTGCAGCGAGAGCTGGCGATGCAGACCCTTTCAGCAGATGTTCGAGCCGACGTGCTTCGTTCATGGAACCGAGAGGTGCTTGACACGTGCGCTACCGATGGCCTGTGCTCCGTTGTGTGTCCGGTGGGAATCGACACTGGTGCATACGTCAAAAAGGAACGAACCCTTCGTGGATCACGGATTCTCCACGCATCGGCGAACATTGCAGCGAAACACTTTCGTTTTTTCAGTGCGGTATCGTCGGCTGGCCTAGGTGCCGTTCACGCTTTGGCGTCCGTGATTGGTTCGCATCGTTTCTCACGGTTTGCCGCGACTATCCATCGACGTGTACCAGCGATCCCAATTTGGCATCGATATACACTGCCACCAGCAGAACCGCGGCGTGGTGAACATGGTACGTCCCCCCAGGTTATCCTTGTGCGGTCCTGCGGCAGCCGATGGATGGGAGGCATGAATGACGCCACCACGAACCTTGAACATGCTCTCAACATGGCGGGTGTGCACCATACGGTGATCAGCGACGGATCCGTTTGCTGCGGACAGCTGTTCGGTTCCAAAGGGTATTCCGACGCTGAGGCACATTGTACGACGGAAAGCATAGAACAACTCGCATCCCTGTCATCGACCAATATCCCGATCATCGTTGATGCTTCTACCTGTGCTTCGGCCCTAAGGCACCAGCTACGGGACACGGACCACGTTGTCCTTGATATGGCCGAAGCAATTCAAGAATTCATTGTACCACGGCTACCGTTGCAGCAGCTGGATGGAACCGCGGTATTGCATCCAGGATGCGGGTTAATAAAAGCTGGCACTGCTGAATTGGCACGTCAGATTGCCCAACGATGTATCCAGAATGTTGTCGTTCCCCATGAAGCTGGCTGTTGTGGAATGGCAGGAGACCGAGGTCTTTTCCATCCGGACTTGGTGACTGCCGCACTTCGCGGCGAAGTACAGGAAATTCGACAGGTGGACGCGCAATGGTATCTCAGTTGCAACCCATCGTGCGAGAGTGCGCTTCGGCACGAATCTGGACGCCCCTTTACATCATTGGTGTCACTCGTGTTGGCGTCGGCACGGGCGGCAAGGCCCCTTACAAGACGGCTGGCCGAGCAATAAGGGCTACCAAACCCCCATCGAAACGTTGCATGGTTACCTCGCAACCACGATGTGCAAGTGCACTGGCAAGGACGGTCGGTGTAATGCGCAGTTTGGGGTATGAAGCCGCTGTGGAGCTCCACATGCCATCGGAGTCACGTTCCATAAGGATATCCGTGACGATGATGGTTGTGTCGGTAAAGTCCAACATCACTGCAGCGATACGGCTATCGGAAGCAGCAAGGGGAATGAACCGTTCGGCTGGTTGTGGAACGGTCGTATAGTCTCGAAGGGTAAAAACGGCGGCACCTGTTGGCTTTAAACGGGCGACGATCAAGTCGAGCACGGTATTGACTGTATCGAGATCGGGAAGATGCAAGATGGTATCGGTGGTGCATACAACAAGATCGAGGGCATCCGTCTGTGCCTGCAGTTCGGAAGATAGCTCGTTGTTCCGGAGGGTGACGTTCATCCCCTCTGTGTTTGTTGCCGCCTCGTCCAAAAGAAGTTGCGAGAGATCAACGCCCAGCACATCGTACCCTGCAAGAGCGCAGGCACGCGTCCAAAGCCCGTGGCCGCAACCAAGGTCCAATGCACTGGCACCAACATCGGGAGCGTTCAGTGAATGTTGCTTGAGCCAGTCTGCCCACATCTGGGAATGTTCTGGTTCATAGGATGTCATCCATGAATAGTAGCGTGCAAGATGAAAGGCGTAGTGGTCGTTCGCGGAGCGTATCATAACGTAGCAGACAAAGAATATTACCCTGAAAACTGTTGATTTTTCCAGACGACGGTGCGTCGGACGATAAGAAACGGCAAGGCCAGCTCGGTAAGCATGAGGAGTAGGATGGTAGGAATCACCCATGGAGTGGACACGCCCCGCCGAATGCGGAACTGCGAAATGAAGACGAGTCCAGAGTCTCCACCAAGGCGCATCACTGCCAGAAAGAACAACAGCAACCATTGCTGCGTCCAAGCAGCCTCCACAAGGCCTATCCACAATGCCAGCGATGATCCAACAAACAGGGCGGCCCTCCAGCCAAGAGCCGTGCCTCCAATGGCCCACCGTTTGCGCTGCCGGACATATTCGCCCATGGATGCGCAGGGTAGCGTCTCGATTGTACTGGAGGGGTCACACAGGTACCGCACCGTGGCACCCGTGCCATGGACGGCAAGCAGCAATGCTAGATCTTCGGTAACGGAAAAGGGAATTCCCGCATACCCTCCTACGGATGCATAGGTTGAACTACGAATCGCCATGTTGTTTCCGAAACAACCTAGTGGGACCCCATTGTTTAGGCCAGCCCTGGCAAGAGCGTGGGCAAGCGTCCACTCAACGTCCTGCATGGCCGACGGTATGGAAACCGTTCGTATCACGGTTGTGGCGCAAACCATACCAACGGCATCGGTATCGAATGCCGATACCATACTTGCTACCCAGGTTGGTGGAAGGGTGCAATCAGCATCCGTGAACAGAAGCAAGGAGCCTGATGCACTCGCAATGCCAGCTTCGAGGGCGCCCGGCTTCCCCCGAAGGTTGCCTACGGCGTCCGCATCGGTGCGATGGAGTGGTTTCAACCATGAATATCGCGCGGCCCACTCATCGATGATACGAGCTGTAGCATCGGTGGATCGATCGTTGACAACGAGGACTTCCCACCGGTCGGACGGCCATTCAGTTGCCGCCAGCGAAGCCAGACAGGTTGGCAGATTGTGCTCCTCGTTCCTGGCAGGCACAATCACCGACACAAATGGAGGCTCTGGTTTCAGAACGCCGCCCCTCCGACCGCGCATGGCTCCAACAAAGAAGAAGCCAAGGCGGGCCGCATACAAAACCACAATGGTGTAGAGCAGGAGCGTCATGAAGATCCAGATTTCGAAACCGCAGCGAACATAGGGCAGGGGATGGACGTGGCCAATGACGAAACATTCATCCACATTGACCGTTGATGCGCATCTTGCATCAGAACCCATCATGAACAGCGCAACTCACCACAGCACCGACGAGGTTTCCACGCCGGACTCGACACCAAAATCATCCCAGCCAGCTCGCCGTTCCGACCTGATCAATGGTCCCGTTGACGCTTCCTTGCGGGCCTTTGCCATCCCTATGGCATTCAGCTTTTTGGTGAACATGATTTATTCCCTGATCGATCGCTACTATGCCAGCAGGTTGGGGGATGCTGCGATTGCAGCCATTGGCAGCAGCGATCAGGTAGTTTTTTTTGTCTTCACATTGGCCAGCGGATTTGGAGTGGGCACGGGCATCATCGTTGCCCGAAGGATAGGTGAGGGCAATAGCTCGGAGGCGGCGAGAACGGCAACTCAGGCACTCGTTGCCATGATAGGCCTTGCTTCTACCATTACAGCACTCCTCTATCTAGCCATGCCTTCCATTCCCGGGTGGTTGAACATGAGCGCCACGGTTGGAACGTATGCACTGCATTACATGGGCTATCTGTTCATTGGCTTCACGGCCAACCTTGTGAACTTCCAAACGTTTGCCGTGATGAGATCAACGGGAAACAGCGTTTTCCCGATGGTCGTCCTCATCTTTACGACGGTCATCAACGCCGTTGTTGCTCCGTTTCTCATTTTCGGCATCGGACCATTTCCAGCAATGGGACTTGCCGGCGCTGGATTGGCAACGGCAATCGCACAGATCTCGGGTACTGTAGCGGCCATGACGGCCATACTCCGTGGCAAAGCGGGAATTACCTTGAATTTCACGGCCTTTCGCATGGATATTCCACTCATCACGCGTATCCTCAAACAAGGGATTCCCGCGTCGTTGCAGATGTTGTCCGTGTCATTGAACAGGGTTGTCATCTTCAACATTGTAGGTGGCTTTGGAACATCTGTGGCTGCAGCCTATACGCTTGGCTTGAACGTCGACATGTTTGTTTTCATGAGTGTGTTTGCAACAGGCATGGCGGTAGAAGTGGCTACAGGACAGAATCTTGGCGCTGGCAAGATCGATCGTATTTCGCTCTTCCATCGAAGCGCAATCAAGCAGCTCACGGTTCTGATGCTGGGTTTGGCAATTCTTGTGTGGATCTTTGGCGAGGCCTTCGTTCGCTTGTATTCCTCAACGCCACAAACCATCGCAGAGGCCACCGCATATCTGCACACCACCGTATTTGGATACATCGGATTTGCCATTGGTTTGGTCACAGTGCGCGTGATGAGTGGGGCTGGTTCTTCCTTCCTGTCCATGACCATCACAGCCGTTTCCCTCCTCGGCATCCAGCTGCCATTGGCCTGGATTCTTGCCAACGCAACATCGATGGCACAGAGTGGTATCTGGTGGGCC
>JALOMA010000201.1 GCA_025455735.1 Candidatus Kapaibacterium sp. | reverse complement strand
TATCTCACGAATGGGCCGGACATGGCGTCGCAAGCACGGTTTACGGATCTCGTTGTTCTGGAGACGTCATCGGAGGCTACCAGGGATCAGGTATTCTGCGCACTGAGAAACAAGATGCTCTCTGGCGGCAGTGATAACAACTCTCTTGACAAGCCTGCAGACGAGAACGGCATTGCTGGTGAACCACTGGAGCCCCAAATATCACCGGCGTATCCCAATCCAGCTCAGGACTACATCACATTCGACGTGGTTGCAGATGGCAACGACGTGGTTACCGTTCAGATTGTTGACATGACAGGCAGAACAATGGTGGAGATATTTCAGGGAGCAGTTGTTCACGGGGAGGTCCTGTCACTCACGCAGGACGTTGCCCCGTTGCCGAACGGCGCATATATGATCATTGCCAGGGGGCAAACCACTCACCTGGCCACACCAGTCTTTATTCAGCGATAGAAAATCGCGCGCTCTCTCTCGTATTGGAATGGGGCAGCACCTCGGGGTGATGTCCCATTCGCTTTTTGATAATACCATGGAATAAACGACGTGTTACGTCGGCGAGCGTAGTAGATTGGTACAGTGAACAATCAGAATCCAAGAGCAGTTGTCCTTTTCGTTATTCTTACCGTGGCCGTCACGTCAACCGTGCTGGCCCAAGGAACTGCACCTTGGGCTACGGATCACGTCAGAACGTTTCAGTTCCGCACGTTTGGTTTGCATGATGGTTTGCCGCAGGCATGGGTATCTGCCATAGCGGAAGACAAAAGCGGTACCGTATGGGTAGGAACCAGCGATGGAGTGGCAGCCATCAATGGTACGCTTCTCGAAACATGGCGCTATAACAGCGACGCCAAGATATCGATTACTCCAGGCGCCGTGTTGTCGATGGAATCATTAGGGTTTGATTCCGTGCGGGTGGTAACGGATCTGGGTAGAACGGTGCTACGGCGGTGGCAGGGTAAAGGCACGTGCGAACAGTTAGGACAGCAGCCGCGTACGTTCTTGATTGCGCGGAGGACACGTCATGGTCTTGATATTCCCTTGACTGCGACGGACACTCTGAGCATCACGAGGTTGACGCATAGACGATGGGGACTACATGGAGAATCAGGGACTGGTATTGTTCAGCCTCCATGTTTGGACGACAAAGGCCGAACATGGATCGCCGTCAACGGAATGGGTGTGGTTGTTATGACATCCACCGATACGGTGTTGTGGACAGGCACAATCTCTCTTTGGGGTAAAACATTCGATTGTTCATCGGTTACGTCGATTCTCTACGACGGAGTTGGCCGCATATGGTTGGGTTCGTCGCGTGATGGACTCCTGATCGTCCGAGATGCGCAGCCACAGGCAATTGTCCAACATGATGTTTCCGATCCTACATCGCTGCCTAGCAACAGCGTCAACTGCCTGGCCATCCTTTCAGGAAAAACGGTCGCCGTTGGAACAAAGCAAGGGTTGGCATTCCATAGCATGGCTTCGGAGGTCTTTCATCTCATTCGGCCGACCAGCCTCTTTGGTGCGCAAGCGGGTACGAACATGACGCGTGCCCTGTATGCCGACAAGAAGTCCCGACTTTGGATTGGCACAGCGTCAACACTCTTGTGTGTGTCCGAAACCACGAGGGAAGTCTATACGGTCCCACCTGCTGCCAAAGCGGTCAGGGCTATCATAGAAAACAAGGATGGCACAATAATGATTGGCACGGAAGAATGGGGCCTGTGTACACTCAAGAACCGTTCCATTGTTCGCCTGAAGTCTGTTACCCTGGACCTACCATCGAGGGTCCTGTCGTTTACACGACTTGGTGGTGATACCATTCTAGCTGCGGGTCGGGATGCCTTGGTGGTGATCGTGCGCGGACAGCCAAGGGCCACCTTTTCGGCACCTCGAAGGGACGATCTTGCTGGACTACCCAATGACGTGAATAGCGTCCAAGTTCTTCATGACAATCGGCTCCTCATTGGCTCTCGGCATGGACTTTTCACAAGTACGGCAAGACACGGTTGGGACCACATCCCACCGCCGAAGCAAGTTGTGGTTCTTCCTGGGTCCAATTCCGTCGGCTGCATCCGTCCTGCTGCATCGATTCGTCCTGGAGGATGGCTTGTAGCGACGTGGGGTGCAGGCGTATACGTCACGGACGCCAACGCTGGCGACGCAATGGTCGTTGACGGTCGCTATGGGTTGAAGAGCACGCTTGTGTACGGTGCGGTAGCACAGGGGAACCTACTTCTCTGCTATACCAATGCTGGACTTGAGGTCGTGGATGTTCATCGAAGACGAACGATGTCATTCGATGAGTCGATGGGTATTCAAAGCACGGAATTTAACGCAGGGGCGCTCTTTGTGACCGAGAGTGAAGAGATCGTTGCAGGAGGTATTCATGGCCTCACGACGGTGTCGGGCCAGTGGATTCGTCGTGTCACCGACGCTATGCACGTCTCCGAACTTGTTCTGTGGATGGCAGTGGACGGTGGACTTCCGCGGATTGTTCGTGGTAAGGAGGTATCCTTTCCACCGGGGTCATCGGCGGTGACTCTCTATATCGCTCCGCGTGGCCAGTCGTCTGGCCATCAACACCTCGAGTATGATGTGAACGATATGCAGCGGTGGAAGCCAGTGCATGGAGGTCTCATTGAACTTCATGGCATGGAGCCGGGGGAGCATCGCATAGCTATTCGGTGCATGTCGGGAATGCATGAATGGACGTATCGAACGATAACTGTTTCTCTGCAGCCACGATGGTATCAACGGCAGTGGGTCCACATCGTGATTGTCTGCCTGGCGGCTGGTGTACTGACCGTCGGAGGCGTCTGGTTCTCCAGGAGTACACTAAAGCAGAAGCTGGCGCAAGAGCAGGTGCTGGCATCCGAACGAGCTCGCATTGCCGGAGATCTTCATGACGACATTGGTAGTGCATTGACGGAACTCGCATTAATGGCGAATTCACTGTCGGCCCAGACGCATGACGATGACGTACGGAATCTCTCCAACGAAATGCTGGAGCGGATTGCCCACGTCAGCAGTGGCATATCGTCGATTGTATGGTCTGTCACACCTGGAACGCTGGATTACAGCTCGCTGCAGGAACGGATATCTGCTCTTGCCTCATCGATGTTCCGCTGGAGTACCGTTACGTTGACCATCGATGTGGGAAGTCCTGACAAGGCAGTCTATGTGGCTCCCAGAATGGCCCGACAAATTGACCTGGTGGTGCGTGAAGCCCTGAACAACATTCTCAAACACGCGCAGGCGACATGTGTTCGAGTCACCATCGAAAGTGACGAAGCGTCAGTTGTGGTTTCGATAGACGATGATGGCATTGGATATCATGGTGCACACGGTGGTCTAGGCCTGCAATCCATGCGGGACCGACTTCGCCTGATTGGCGGAGCGCTCACGATTACGCCAAGGCTGCCGCACGGAACGGTGATCCAATTCAGAATTGTCGTGTGATGGGTTTCTTTCAATCGTAACCTACCTACCCCTTTTATCACCCTTTCGCTACTTTCGGAAGTGCGAGGAATGGCCTATGTTCATGGCATCGTCATCACATGGGCACAACATGATTCGAATTGGCATTGTCGAGGACAACGAGATCGTTCGAGAAGGATTGGTGGAAGTCATCAAAACCCACTCCGACTTCGTTCTCAGTGCCACCTTCTGCTCTGTTGCCGATGTGCGTGCATTCTCCAACTGGAATGCCATTGACATTCTCTTAACGGATATCGGCCTGCCAGATGGCTCGGGATTGGACGTCCTGAAACTGGTAGGGGAGTGTTCACCATCCACGCGGTTGATGGTCTTAACGGTATTTGAAGACCCACACATGATTCGATCGGCAATCCTTGCAGGTGCCGAGGGATATGTTCTTAAGACAGCTTCAGCTGCAATGATCATTCGGGCCATGCATGACGTGCTTACTGGTGGATTCGCCACCTCGCCCATTGTAGGACGTGCCATGGCCGACGAATTGCGCCGGCTGAGCGGCTACAACATGTTGGCAACACGTCTGACGCCCAGGGAATTACAGATCCTGGAGCGCATGGCCGAAGGGGCACGCTATCGAGAGATTGCCGACGAAATGTTCATATCGCTCGAGACAGTCCGAACGCATGTTCGAAACATCTACGACAAACTTCATGTGCGTTCCAAACGCGGCGTTGTAGCTCTTTTCAAGCGAAGCCTCTGGTGAGATCCGCAATAGGCTTAGGGGGCGTCAAAACGCCAAGCCAGTTCGGGCACGGTCCCTTGGACGCTGCACCACGGAAGGGGAGTCGTTCCATTACCACGCTGAGTCGTAGATTTGCCCATTCGTTTCTTCACTATTAAGAACCTCATGCAGAACGAGAACAAGACCCTGCACACTGCCTTCGGTGTACTGGCCCTGGTGCTGTCACTCGTCGTCTATATGATGACCGTACAGCCTACCGTTCCTTTCTGGGACTGCGGTGAATTCACGGCGGCAGCCGTGCAACAGCAGGTACCCCACCCTCCCGGAGCACCCATGTTCCTGATGTTGGGCAAGGTGTTCCACCTTCTACCTTTTGGTGATGAAGGCTGGCGCGTCAACCTAATGTCCGTCGTAGCTTCGGCCGTTTCCATCTGGCTGCTCTATCTGACGATTGTTCGCGTGATTCGCAACTTCTATCGCGAGTCTCTTTCGACCATTGA
>JALOMA010000200.1 GCA_025455735.1 Candidatus Kapaibacterium sp. | reverse complement strand
CGCTTGAAGGCAACCTTGAATTGATTGTAGGTTCCACCATACAAAAAACTTGTCGAGACAATATTGTCACCTGCTTCCGCCAAGGTGGTAAGCGCCAGGAGTTGCGCCGATTGTCCGCTGGCCGTGGCCAATGCGGCAAGGCCCCCTTCCAAAGCAGCAATTCGTTGTTCAAACACATCGGTTGTAGGGTTCATGATCCGCGTGTAGATATTTCCGAACTCTTTGAGCGCAAAGAGGTTTGCGCCATGATCCGTATCGCGGAACGTATACGATGTTGTTTGGTACAGAGGTACGGCTCGGCTTCTGGACTGAGGCTCCACAGCTGTATATCCAGCATGCAGCTGAAGCGTTTCGAAATGTTTGAATGACATTGACGAATCCTGAATCTATGGTTGAAACCTTCCCCGGTCAGGATGCTGGTATTCTTCGTTGCGCGCTAAACGAAAAACGCCATCTCCTGAAGCCGGAGATGGCGTTGGTTGTTTCTGTTTCTTTCGTGGAATTACAGTATCAACACATCCCTCTCCGGTGCACACATGCACATGGGCATCATACAGCAACACATCATGGATTTATTGCTGGCGAGAGTTGGAATATGTTTGATCTGTTGAATCACGGCGCAAAGATAGAGGAGTTCGTTCGTTCTGTGCAAGTCTTTTCTTGCTGTGTTGTTTGTGATTCTCTGTGATGATGTGATTACGAATGTGGTGGAGCACCCTTTGATGAATCGAGGCAATGATATGTTCGGACCACATGCGCCAATACCATTCAGGTTGGATACTGTGGTAGTAGGTCGTGGATCCCGTGAGCCGCGTTGTTTGGTTGGGAAGACTTTCAAGACGAAAGGAGCCATTGGTCGTCACAAAGTATCCATGCAGATGTTCGGGGTGAATATCCCACGGCGACAGTTCACGCATCGTTTCGGGCATTCGCTGCACGGAAAATGCCAGACGACTCGGTGGTTGCCATATCGTTATCGGCTCAACGAAGTCGCCCGTGGAGAAGTGACAAATTCGTAGCGCACCAACACCAGTATCGCGAAGAGTCACATGGGTGGGATACGCAACGCCGGCACGAAACACGAGTTCCGTTGGTTCAGCCAATGGTGGTATTGCCACGACGGATTGCCAGACGACATGGGGCGGAGCAGGAATCTCGACCGAACTATGGACGGTTCGTACGATTGGTTCATGATTGCTACCATCGACGACGGCAAGAATCACTGGCACAATACCGATCGTTACGCGGCTTCCGAACGCCGCCTTACCACGCCGACTGGCAAAACGCCCGAGAAAGACTCCGACCAACATCCCCACAGTCGTTATTGGCAAGGCCATCACCAAACAAATCAGCCCTTCCACGGCCAACAGCAACAAGGACACACATGCAACAGCATTGGAAAGCGCGGTTGTCGCGAGAATCTTGCCAACGCTTACATCATGCTTTTTTGTAGCGTAGGCGGAAACGCCAGCACCCAATACCAACGGCAAGGCCAAGAAGATGTACCATCCGTATGTGGGATGCACCCACGTGCTCATTGCCGTGAACAGTGCCATGAGCAGTCCGCTGATCAAGGCAGTACGTACCATCGAAAAAGCGGGAGGCGGCTCGGGCCGAAAGAGAAAAGAAGCCATATGTGTTTCTCCTGGAACGGTACGCCTATCGCATGGATATTGGCGTGGGTTGGGCAATGGACCGCTGCGATTGCACAGCACGCTTGCGAAGTCGAAGCAGGATGGCCATGTTGATCAAGTGCCAAACTCCAAGGACAAGAATAATGAGGCCAACCTTTGCCAAGAGTGCGACCATCCCTTCGGCTACCGACATATCGACCTGATGAACCCTCACGTTCATGAAGATGTACCCGATATTGACGAGATAGAACCCCGTTCGCAACAATCGATTGACACTCCCCGCCAGATCGGTATTGCCATTGAATACCTCTATGAGGAAGACAGCACCGTTCACGAAGAGTGACCGTGCCACAAGAATGGTAGCGGTAACAGACAACGCTACATACAGCACGTAGAGCAATTCGATGGGAAACATGACGGTACACCTTTCATTTGTTATTGAAATATTTGAAACATTCACCAACAAGCCTGGCGGAAGACTATTTCATGATCCTACTTGATAACCTTCATCGCTAGGTTGACAAGCCACGACGAATCGGCTTTGGACAACGTATCCAAAGACGTGGATGCCAGTCCAGCAATCTCGGTAATGTCCTTGATCACTTTCATAAATTCGTCGACATCCTGCTTCGTTCCTTGCAACTTTGCTGTCTGAAGCTGGCGTAAGGAGGCGACGACCGGGTCCAATTCACGTTTCTTTCTCTCGGACATGATCTTTCGAGCTACGGCCCATATATCCTTATCGGCAACGAAGTACTCTCTCCTCTCGCCTGTTCGGACGTATTTGGACACGATGCCCCAATCCTGTAGAGCCCGAAGGTTCATGCTTACGTTCCCGCGTGACATGGACAACTTGTCCATGATGTCGTCAGCAGTAATGGGGTCAACTGACACCAATAACAGCGCATGAATTTGCGCCATGGCTCGGTTGATCCCCCACTGGGTTGCGAATGCACCCCAAGCTTCGATGAACTGTATGCGTGCGTCGTTGACGTTCATGGATACAATCTACACCAAAAACTCATTCTTTCAAAACTTTCTGAAAGTTTATCGCAGTGCATCTTCCAGCGCCGTTCGCGAATCTGTGCGCTCGTCCCTGTACTTCACGATAATGGGTGTTGCGACACTAAGTCCGTGGGACTCTGCAAAGCTGCCACGAATTGCCCTGCTTCCTTGTACGACCACGGCACTAGGAGGAATAACCAACGGCTCATTTGCGGTTGAGCGGAGAATGGTTCCATGAATGACATCATACACCGGCGTTGATGCATTCAGAACGACGCCACTCCCTAGAACAGCGCGATGCGAGACACGTACGCCCTCGTACACGCCGCAATTGCCACCAATGAGGACATCATCCTCGATAACCACTGGGCGTGCACCAGCGGGTTCAAGAACACCACCAATCTGTGCGGCAGCACTGATGTGCACGCGCTTCCCTATTTGCGCACACGTGCCAACCAATGCATGAGAATCCACCATGGTTCCTTCATCAACGTATGCTCCAATGTTGATGTACATGGGTGGCATGCAAATGACGCCAGGAGCAACAAATGCACCACGACGAATTGACGAACCACCTGGTACCAATCGGACACCGTCGGAAACCGATAACACCCTTGCTGGAATAAGGTCCTTGTCTACAAACGAAAGTCCGCCTGCCGTCATATCACTGTTTTCGCCTGCGCGAAACACCGTAAGAATTGCCTGTTTTACCCAAGCGTTCACTGTCCATCCGCCATTGCCGTCTGGTTGAGCGGCCCGAACTGCTCCACGTTCCAGGGCATCAAGGAATGTTCGCAGAAGATGAAGAGAATCCTCGGATGCGCGTATCTCGGAACCAGTAAGCGAGGCAAGGTGAACAAGTTGTGTTTCAAGCAGTTGTGCATTCGAATTCACGGTGTCTTTACCTTTCGTTTTTGTGCTGCCGATGAGGACTTTTTCTTCGAGCCGCCATCCTTTGTCCATGCAAGATTGAGCATCTTATACACCAATCGCGCCGTCGTGAGATCTGGATGATGCTGACCTTTCACGGGAGCCAGCTCCACAACGTCAAATCCAACAATCGTGCGTCCACTCGCTACCACTGCCCGCAGGACGGCTAGGGCTTCAGAGTACCAGAGCCCTTCGGGTTCAGGCGTTCCGGTGGATGGCATAATTGCAGGGTCAAAGGCATCCACATCAAATGTTACATAGACATCCTTCTGGAGCGTTGCAACGGCAGCATCAATCCAGGATGGGCCGTACACGCCGCGCCGAATCCCGGAGGCATAGAACGTATTGATTCCATGTTTCCGTATGGTTTCGGCTTCCTCACGACACTGGGCACGAATGCCGACTTGCGTGATGTGGTTCGGTGGCATCATATCCTTGACGCGAGCCATTACGCAGGCATGAGAATAGGGTGAGCCTTGATACTCTTCACGAAGGTCACTGTGGGCATCGAATTGCAGTACGCTCATGGTCGGATAGCGTTCAAGGTGCACTGCAATGGGGGCTGCCGAAATGGTGTGTTCTCCTCCAAGAGTAACGACAAACTTCCCTGCATCGAGAAGAGCGCGAACGTGATCCGCAAGGTACTCGAGAGCGTCCTCATCAATTCTCTTTCCAAACGAAAGAGGCTTCATTGTAGCGATACCAACATCAAAACAGAGCTCCCTATCCGTTTCGTCATCATAGAATTCGACGTATGCCGACGCTTTGATGATTGCCTGAGGGCCTTTGGCCGCTCCTCCACCATAACTGACCGTATGCTCATACGGTGCAGACACAATGGCAATGGCCGCTGTGTCCAGTGTCGAATGCTCTTTTTCAATCGCAAGGAAGTTCTTCGCTGGACCTAGTGTTTTCATGACTGCTTCGTGTTGATGGGGGTGGATGCAAAGATACGGACACCGTATTTTGGGTGCTCACCAAACAAACGATCATCATGTCATCACTTCGCAGATTCCGAGCAGGATGGTACCTGTACGACTGGGCCAATAGCGCCTTTTCAACGTCGATTGTCACGGTATTTTTCGGTCCATACCTCACTGCCACAGCCTTAGCTGCG
>JALOMA010000199.1 GCA_025455735.1 Candidatus Kapaibacterium sp. | reverse complement strand
CCCCGCACAACCTATATTCCTGCAGGATGGGAAGACACGGATTGACCATAACCTTTACAGCGCCACTGGAGAAATTCTCTGGCAAGGGAGGCTGGACGTTCGTCCGAATTCCGCAATCATTCTCTGAACGTCTGGGAATGCGCGGAATGGTTCCGGTGCTGGCAACAGTGGAAGGGCATGTTTTCGAGCGCTCACTTATGCCTATTGGGGATGGCACTCATATGATTGCCATGAACAAGTCCATGCTGAAGGTTATTGGCAAACAGCTGCCCGACGATGTGACGGTTCACATTGCAGTCCAAAGCCAGCCGCATGCCGTGCGAATCCCTGAAGAGCTTGCCATAGCTTTCGACCTTGACCCCGACGGGAAAGAACTATTTCACGCACTACCACGCAGTACGCAGCGTGGATTGGTGATGTGGCTGGAATCGGCACGGACGGACCATACACGGGCCAACCGTGCCGGTGAAATTCTCCGCCGCCTGTCCTTGGGGGACTGGCAGAAGAGACCGCACAAGAGTTAGGCCGCGTCGTCGTCGTCGAAACCGCCAGGGTTGAAAATGGAGCCTACGAGATCTTTATACGTTGTTCCTGTCGAACCATCATCCTTGGCAATCTTAGAGTGTTGGTGCAGCGCGTCCAGGATGAATTCCATGACTGTAGCGCGATGGCGCCGATCCTCGACAGCGTTGCCAAAGCCCTTGACGGCCAGCTGTTCCAGCATAGGAACCGTGGCCAGTGTATTGTAGAAATCGTCATCGTCACTTGCATCGGAAATCGTAACCACGTTACCTTGCTCGAACCATCGTACGATAGCGGCATAAGGATCATCGGTAGGTACCTGGCTCTTGCTGCGATTACGTCGGCTATTGGGATCGGGGAGATAGAGATTCAGAACGCTTCGTACTGCCTTACCGACGAGGGCACGTGCAATATTCGTTGGGCCTTCCTGCTCACCCTCAAACACTAACTCGACTTTGCCCGTGATGCCACTGATGGCCCGGCCCACGTCGGAAATTCGGGGTACGGCCGTGGTGGCGCCAGTTCTCCATGCCCGGCGTTCAGCATTGCTGACCACGTTTTCCATGGTTGCTATTGTTAGCCGTGCACTGACACCGCTGGATTGATCCACATATTCGCTCGTGCGGGCAATCATGGCTGTGGCTTCTACAACCTGGAAGATCAGGTGCGGAACATCAACGGACATTCCAGAACGTTGGATACGCGATTCCTGTCGTGTAATGGCCATGCCCTGCTCCAGCGTGGCTGGATAGTGCGTTAGAATCTGTGATTGGATTCGGTCCTTGAGGGGAGTAATAATGGACCCTCGGTTGGTGTAGTCTTCGGGGTTTGCGGTGAAGACAAGGACCATGTCCATGGGCAGTCGGACGTTGAACCCGCGGATCTGAATATCGCGTTCCTGCAGGATATTGAAGAGTGCAACCTGGATGCGGGGCTGAAGGTCAGGCAGTTCGTTGATAACAAAGATGCCACGATTGGTGCGGGGAATGATGCCAAAGTGGATGGCACCCTGGTGGGCATAGTGCAGGCGTTGGGTGGCTGCCTTGATGGGGTCAATGTCGCCAATAAGGTCGGCCACGGTGACGTCCGGCGTTGCCAGTTTTTCGCCATAGCGATCACGTCGCGGAATCCATTCTATGGGTGTGGCATCGCCATGTTCCGCCACGGCGGTGACGGCGTGGTGGGAGATGGGTTGATAGGGATGATCGTTGATTTCGGAGCCTGCAATAACAGGCATTTCAGGGTCGAGGAGCGTTACCAGCTGTCGCGCAAGACGCGTCTTGGCTTGACCCCGAAGGCCAAGAAGGAGGATGTCATGTCCAGCAAGCAGGGCGTTGACGACTTGTGGCACCACCGTATCGTCGAAGCCAACAAGGCCTTCAAATATTTGTGCACCGGTGGTTAGTCGGGCAATGACGTTCCGTCGAAGCTCGTCGCGAATGGAGTCGCCATTCCAGCCCGAGTCCTTGAGTTCGCCAAGCGTTGATGGTTTGGTCATGGATGCTTAATGAGGTTGTCGATGTACTTGGCGATCATATCGAATTCAAGATTGACGATATCCCCTTCGCTTCGTGTGCGGAGGGATGTATTGTCCAATGTGTGCGGAATGATGGCCACCTTGAACATCTCGTCGGCGACGTCGGCAACGGTCAGGCTAATGCCATCCACGCAGACGGAGCCCACGGGGATGAGCCATTTCCGATACGCTGGCGGAAAGGCGATGTACATTTCCCAGCCCGTGCTCAGGTGGTCAATGCGTTTGATGCTTCCGGTGGTATCCACGTGGCCCTGCACGAGATGGCCTCCAAGACGGTCGGAAAGACGCACGGCACGTTCCAGATTGACAAGGCTTCCTGGCCGAAGATGGCCAAGGGAAGTTTTGCGGAGCGTTTCGGCAACGGCGGTTACGCTGAAGTGACGTGCATCGAACCTGGTGACCGTCAGGCAAACGCCGTTGGTGGCGATGGAAGCATCCACGGAGATGTCGTCCAAAACCGTTGATGCTTCAATCACAAAATCGACAGCATCGCCGCGGGGAGTAATCGATGAAACGGTGCCAACGTCTTCGATAAGGCCAGTAAACATCAGGAACCTAAAATGAACGAAGTGAGGTGGTCGATATACAATTGTTGTCCAAGGGTGGTAATGATGCCGTCGTGATAAGCACCCTCCACGCGTATGAGCAGTTTCGGTTGGGGAGCACTACGGAACAGGGGTTCGGCATGATCTGCGAAACCAGCCAGCTCGTCCTGGCTGCCATGAAGCAACAATAGTGGTACACGCTTGCGTTGCATGCGCTCTACGTTGTTGTAGGAGCCTTCAAGCAGCCATCGTCCTGGAACGTCGAGTTTTGTGCCGGACTGAACAAGGGCTTCACCCGAGGCAAAAATCGCCTCCGTGATCAAGGCGCGGGCTCTGCCAAGCTCGACGGCTTGATAGAGTGCAGGTACACCACCCAGCGAGAATCCGTAGGCCACCAGCTGATTGGTATCGATTGTGGTATCGGCCACCACGTATTCCATCACGGCAGCGGCATCTGCAAACAGCGAGGCCTCCGTCGTTGTTCCAGTGCTTCGTCCAAAACCACGGTAGTCATACGTCACTACGTCGAACCCAGCCTGATAGAGCACCTCCACACGATCCCAGTACTCGCCGAGATGGCCTTTGTTGCCATGATGATAGATGATGGTCGTATGGGGCGGAATGCGTTTCCGCTGCGGCTGGCGCGCATGGAATCCATAGATGGTTTCGGTACCAGAGCGCACGGTGAAGGCCGAACGGAGTGAATCGGGGATGACAGCTGTGGACAAGACGTACTCGGACAACGCCGAGGGATTCACAAGGAATGGATCCATCGAGCATGATGTCGTGAGAACGCAGGCAGCAACGATGCCGATGATTCGACGGTTCATAGGCGCATACTCCCTGCCAAAAAAGCCCCTAAGGACCCGCTGCCCGCAAGAGACGTGGTGCCCTCGAAAATGCCACTGCGGCTGTCCTTGTTGGCTGCCTGCCAAATGGTCTCCAGTTGGACGGTCCACCGCGCCGACAACGGCACGGAAACACCAACGTAGGGACTGACAAAGACATCGAATCTGGTGTGTTGTGTCGTGAGGTGACAGCCTGCATAGGGCAACCAACCAGCTATCTCCCAAGATGCCGATAGCGAAGCATTTGGCCAGATGCGGGAGCTGCCGAACGTATGAAAATCCGTGAACACCAAAGCCTGTATGGATGCCGTAAGTTCGGGCCGAGCTCCCTCCTGGCGGAGCACACGGTGGGCCATGCCTACATCCACTCCGGCTACACCAAAGGCGAGCATGGTAGCGTGGATGGAGCCTCCTATGGTGGTCGTGGAGTCCAATCCGTGGTATAGTCCCAAGGTGGCATACGGAGTAAGGCCTGTCGGTACAACGGATGTTGAGATTGGTCCGCCCAGTGATGCCACAAGGCGGCTCTCGCCATCGTCCAGCACTCGTACTGGCATGGTAGCCCCACAGCCAGCGAGGAGTGCCGCGATTGCGGCCAGGAAAAACAATGGTGGGCGCAGGTGCAGGGTCAAAACCGTATCTTCTTGCAACGATTGTACAACCGGACAAATCTACATCTTTCCATGCCCGGACTAACCTACGCTTCGACCCATGATGCAGCTGTGCTGGACGCTGCCCGGTGTGCCAGCATTGATGACATGATTCGGGCATTACCTGCCGATGCTGTCGTGTTGGTGCCAACATATGCGCACCAACGGGCATGGACGTCGCAATGGGCACGCACGTCCACGGGCGGTTCACCCCCCGTCTTTACGACGTATGATCAGTTTGTTGCAAGCCTGTGCCAGGCCCACGATGGACTGGCTGCGCCCCATGTCTCCCACGGTGACGCCGCACTCGTGGCCGATGTTTTGGCCCGACAACGCGGCACGCGGTTGTCGGCCCTTGGATGCACGTTCTCCGACATCCAGCGCTGGCGCCGCGCCAATGCGCAGGTGGGGCCAAACAGTGCCCCCACCGATATCCAGATGGCCGCCAGGCTACAAGCTATAGCGGGATGCGTTGAAGCGCTCCAGGAAGCACGGCATCTAGCAGTGGATGGCGTTACGGCCCTCAGGTATTGCCTGCAGTCTCTTGTTGCGACCGTCAAGAATGGGCACGCCGTTACGTTTCGTGTTCGCGATCGCGAACA
>JALOMA010000198.1 GCA_025455735.1 Candidatus Kapaibacterium sp. | reverse complement strand
GTCAACAGAAACGTCTTGATCGTCGAGGATATCGTCGACACAGGCTTGACCATCGAATACCTCGTAAAGGAACTGGGCGCAGCATCGCCGGCAAGCATTACGGTGGCAGCGCTTCTGAGCAAGCCCGATGTCCACAAGGACCGCGTCATTGTGGACTACGTTGGGCGCTCTATTGGACCAGATTTTGTTGTTGGTTATGGTCTCGACTATGCTGGTTATGGTCGAGAACTTGATGCTATTTGGATTCTTGATGACGACAACGGCGACCAAGGTTCGGCACTGGATACATGATGCCTGCCGAACGTTCGTCTTCGCACCCGCCACGCGATGGCACAGCACCCTTGAACCTGGAGTCTTGATACATGTCTGAACGCAATACCCCCAAGCGCCCCCAACGCCCGCGCAACCAACCTGACCCTGACGACGACAATGACGTTACCGCATCCAAGGTTCTGCGCAACGTCTTAGTATGGGTCGGGATTCTTGTCAGCCTGATTATGGTAGCGATGCTTGCCATGCAGTCGCAGCGGCAAGATTGGACGTTAACGTACCCTGAATATCGCCGTGCTGTCTTGGACAGGAACATTCAGTACGCCCGCGTCACGAAGTCACAACTCAATGACTTTGAGTTTCATGCCGATTTGAAGCAACCGATGGAAATCAACCGCGGTGGCAAAAAAGTCCAAGTCACACAATTCACGACAAAGCTTGGTGTTGTTGACTCATCGACAGAGCAATTCTGGCGTGAGAATGGCGTTTCTTGGCAGTATGAATCAGATTCCCCGTGGTGGGGCGGACTCATCAGCTTCATTCCCTGGCTAATTCTGATTGGCTTGTTCGTCATTTTGACGCGTCGAATGCAGATGGGTGGCGGCTCCAAGAATATTTTCTCCTTTGGGAAATCACGTGCCAGGATGCTAGGCGAAGGGAACGTCAACGTGACGTTTGTTGACGTAGCGGGTGCGGATGAAGCGAAGGAGGAACTCAAGGAAATCATCGATTTCTTACGCGACCCATCCAAATTCACTCGTCTCGGCGGAAAGATTCCCAAGGGTGTGTTGCTCCTTGGCCCGCCTGGTACTGGAAAAACGCTTCTTGCGCGTGCTGTGGCTGGCGAAGCTGGAGTGCCGTTCTTTACGATCTCTGGTGCGGACTTCGTTGAGATGTTCGTAGGGGTTGGCGCTAGTCGGGTTCGCGACTTGTTCGAGCAGGCTAAAAAGCAATCACCGTGTATCGTATTCATTGACGAAATCGATGCAGTTGGCAGGCACAGAGGCGCTGGTCTTGGTGGCGGCCACGATGAGCGAGAGCAAACTCTCAACCAACTTCTCGTAGAGATGGATGGGTTCGAGCAGAACTCTGGAATCATCATTATTGCCGCAACAAACAGAGCCGATGTGTTGGATCCTGCGCTGCTTCGACCTGGCAGGTTCGATCGTCAGGTCGTGGTAGACCGACCAGACGTTCATGGCCGGCTTGGCATATTGAAGGTGCATACACGAAAGGTGCCAACCGCTAAAGATGTCAACCTTGATGTTTTGGCCAAGGGCACGCCAGGTATGAGTGGAGCCGATCTCGCCAATCTTGTCAATGAAGCCGCCTTGCTCGCTGCCAGAAGGAATAGTCTTGAAGTTACAATGTCCGACTTCGAAAGTGCGAAGGATAAGGTCATCATGGGCGTCGAGCGAAAGTCCATGGTAATGAGCGATAAGGAAAAGGAAAGTACTGCCTATCATGAGATCGGACATGCCTTGGCAGGAAAGCTATTACCCGAATCCGATCCTGTACATAAGGTTACGATCATTCCGCGTGGTCGTGCACTTGGCATAACCAGCTATCTCCCCAATGAGGACATGCATACGATGAGTCGGGACCGTCTCATTACGCGCCTTATCACCCTTCTTGCGGGGCGCGCTGCGGAGCGTGTCGTTTTCGGTCACCTGAACACAGGCGCATCGAATGACTTGGAGCGAGCAACCATGATTGCAAGGAAGATGGTCTGTGAGTTTGGCATGAGCGACATCGTTGGACCTGTCCGCTATGCAAGCCAACATGATGAGGTATTTCTCGGAAGAGAGATCAGTCAACCGCGTGATCACTCGGAAGAAACTGCCCGGGTTATCGATGCCGAGATTCGTCGGATCATCATCGAGGCTGAGCATGCTGCGGAACAGCTCATGCGCGACAACATCGAACTGCTCCATCGGTGTTCGAAGGCCCTCGTCGAACGAGAAATTTTGGATGCGGCAGAACTTGACATCCTGATCGAAGGTGGCGAACTTCCACCGGTCGTCAAGAATGCAGATGAAATCCGAGCCAAAATCGCACATGATCGGGAGCGGCCCCAACAGTCCCCCTCTCCCAAGCCTATCGTTCCACCTGATGCAATGCCCGGGCCTTCTCCAGCGTGACAATTCGTCACAGCACACCTTGACACACCAAAAAGGCCGCTGCAATGAATGCAGCGGCCTTTTCTTTTTCGATGGAATGACGGTAGCTTAAAGTGTCTCCACCTTAAACTCAAACGTCACGTCCAATGATCCTTCTATTCGATCTGCCGCGACGGTGCCGCCGCCAACCAGGGGACCGTAGATGCTTCGAACACAGAATTTGGGCCTCCGTGCAATCAACTTGACGGCATCATTGATTGTGCCGCTGGAAGCAGGGAGAAGGTATCCTTTCTCCGTTGGCGAAGTTGTCATCAACTGTCGCAGTGGAACATTCGAAGCGCTGGCGATCTCGTACTCGCGCTTGTCGCCATAGCGTTCATCAAAAACCAACACATAACGGACACTTTGAAGTACTGCATTGTCCAACGTGATGCTAGGATCAGAGAACCGAGGATTGCTTACCGTTCCAAGGCGGACGTAAGCCTGTTTTACGGAACCACCAACGACCTTGTCCTTATTATCGTTAAAATCCTTGTTCTCCGACAAGTCGGTACACGATACATCTTCCGTAGGGCTGATTGCTCCTTCAGCATCAATGGCAAACGAAACCGTTATTGGCACACCAATCTGTGATGCCTTCGATATTTCGTCGCATGACGACGTCATCATTGCCATGCCAACGCATGCAGATAGCACAGCAAAGCGTATTGAACTTATCATGATTGCCTCCCGCAATGGATAGTGGATGCGTCAAATATGCGACACTTCCATCGGAACAACCATGACAATCGTCACTGCCGTAGTTAGTACGTAGTAAGGACGAAGTCACCACGGTAAACGACGAAACAGCCACTCTGGCAAGGTTCTGACCATTGCCATGACTGGACGCCAGAACCAAGGTATGAAGGCTATTCCCCTTTTGCGCGAGATTGCACTTTCGATAGCTATTGCTGCTCTCTCAACGGTAGAGTCCAGAGGTGTACGTAATCTACCCTGCGTCATGGGCGTTATGATCACCCCTGGCTTCAGCACAACGACCTGCACTCCTTTGTCAAATGCGCGCAGTCGAAGGCCTTCGCAGTAGGTTGAGACTGCAGACTTGGCTGCAGAATAGACGATCATTCGCTTTCTTCCGCGCTCCCCTGCCACCGAACTCAGTACGGCTAGTGTACCGTGCCCCTGCTCTTCCAGATGACGGGTGCAAAGCTCAGCCAAGGAGATCATGGCTGTTGCATTGAGAGTAAACATCTCCATTGCCAAAGCGTGGTTCGCATTCAGCACGTCCTGATCAGGAAGCACTCCGTGAGCCAAAAGAACAAGATCAATTCTCTCTTGAGAACCCAGAACGGTCTCAACGAGAGGGACGTGCTGATCCAAATGGCTGAGATCTGCAATGACTCGCCGGACTGTACAGGTAATGTGCATTCCCATTCGTTCTACGGCAGCCGATAGTTTGTCTTCATTCCGAGCAACTAATGTCAAGGAAGCCATTCTATCTGCAAGTCGAAGACAGACAGCTTCGGCTATTGCGCTCGTCGCCCCAAAAACAACAACATGGAGATGCTTGCCACTCATATGCCGACCCTCCTGGCAAAAGCCGATTGACATTGTGTGTCCCTCATCGATAAAAACCGATCAAGTTGAGACTGCATGAAACGAAATGTCGTCGCAGACATCCGACTGTCTTTTGCTGGATAGATTCGTCCACCAACCGAAAGTACACTGGCATCAAACTGTTCCAGCATTCTAAACAATGGCTCTCCCAAACATGGAAAGTCCAATGTTAACGTTGTTCCTGGCATTGGGAATGACAACAACCCTTCTGATTGACGTGGACCAAAATGTTTCAACACTGTCAACAACGACGGCATCTTACGTGATTGAGTCTCCCGTAACATCTCAAAGAGAACCTTCTCGCTACCAAACGGAACCACACACTGATACTGTATTGGGCCACCGCTTCCATAGAGTTTATTCCAGCCGTCAATGCCATCAAGCGGATGAAAAAAATCATCAAGATGTATTCTATGTTCTTGGCCAAGACCTCGTGCATGCATGTGGTACCAGCTGGCATTGAACATTCGCACTAAGGTTGTACGCACGAGAGAAACACGCCATCGCGAAGGAACAGTGATTCGTTTCCTCTTTGGTACGTAGGTGTCTTCGCTTGTTTCCCATCGGCCTCCTTGGACAATGCCCCTCATGTTCTCATTTAAGGTATCCAACCAGGCCACACTGAACGGATACGCCTCGTCAACGTCATGCAAACGACGCAGAAGTTCCTCAAAACCCTTCGTCTTCCAGCGACGAACTAGAACGTGGG
>JALOMA010000197.1 GCA_025455735.1 Candidatus Kapaibacterium sp. | reverse complement strand
AACAATGTTTCGTTTGTTTGTCATGACGCTGCTCCTTCCTCATCCGATACATTCTGATAAGGGGCCTTGGCACGATGAACGACTTCTTCGGACAGTGGCTCCAAATGTTCCCCGGCAATGAGGGTTTTCCCCTTGATCATGGTGGCAAATATGACGTAGAGTCCGGGGATAATGATGACACCGGCTACGGTGCCAACAGCCATGCCGCCCAGGGATGATGCACCGATGGTGCGGTTGCCGATGGCACCAGGACCACCCGCAATGACAAGAGGAATCAGCCCGGCAATAAATGCAAAGGACGTCATAAGAATGGGCCGAAACCGCACCGTTGCAGCTTCTACGGCGGCATCCAGCACGGACGCCCCCTTCCGTTGCAATTGCACGGCATATTCAACGATAAGCACGGCGTTCTTGCCAAGGAGACCAATAAGCATGATCATGCCTATCTGGGCATAGATGTCGTTGGCCAGTCCCAAAACGTCCAAAAGCAGGAACGCCCCAAAGGCCCCCACCGGCAAGGAAAGAATAACAACCAGTGGCAAGACGAAGCTCTCGTATTGGGCGGCCAGCACAAGGTAAACGAAGACGAGTACGACGCCAAAGACGGCAATGGCCTCGTTGCCCCGCGCTGCCTCGTCATACGAAAGGCCTTCCCACGCAATGTCGTAGCCTTTTGGAAGCGTAGTGCGTGCCACATCGGTAATGGCGGCAATGGCATCGCCAGTGGTGAAGCCTTCGGACGGTAGTCCACGGATGGCACTGGAATTGTACAGGTTGTAGCGGGTGATTTCGTTCGGACCCTGCGTTTTACGCACCGTCATGAAGGATGAATACGGCACCATGTCGCCATGGTCGTTCTTGACGAAGAGATTATCCAAATCGCTCGGATATCGCCGATATTCTGGCGCGGCCTGTACGTAGACCTTAAAGAAGCGACCAAACTTGATGAAACCCTGCTCGTAGGTACTGCCGATCAGGATGTTGAGATTCTCCATTGCCTTGCCGATCGACACACCCTTTTGCATGGCGATGGCATTATCGATGTTGAGCTCGTACTGCGGATAATTCGCCGCAAAAAAGGTGAAGAGTCCGCTTAGCTCCGGTTTTTTGGACAGGTTATTCATGAACTCGTTGTTGATACGTTCGAATTCATGATAATCGGTCGTGGGATTTTTATCGATGAGGCGCAAGGAAAACCCACCCGATGATCCAAACCCCGGCACGGCTGGCGGTTCGAAAAATTCGATGATGGCCCCCATGTTGTGGGTGCGCTCTTCCAGCTCTTCCATCACTTCCCGCACGGAGCGATGGCGTTCGGACCAATTCTTGAGGTCGATAAGGCACGTACCGGCATTGGAGCCGCGGCCCTCCGTCATGATTTCGTAGCCAGCCAGGGCCGACACCGAAGCAATATCGTCGATGGACTGACAGATGTGCTGCAGCTCGCGCGCCACCTGATTGGTGCGTTCCAGCGTAGAGCCTGGCGGCGTTTGGATAATGGCATAGATGGTACCCTGATCCTCGCCCGGAATAAAGCCGGCAGGCAATAAGGCGGTGAGACCCACGATACCGGCAATACAACCGGCGAGCAGGCTCACGGTTAGCCAGCGGTGTTGTACCGTGCGTCGCAGTAGGCGGCCATAGAGGTTGGCAAAGCGGCCGAAATGTGTGTCGAAGGCATGCGTAAACCGATGGACGGCGTTGTGCTTGATCTCCGTGCCGTGATTGTGCTTCAGGATAAGGGCGCACAACACAGGTGTAAGGGTAAGGGCTACAATGGCCGACAGGATAATGGCGCTGGCCATGGTGATGGAGAACTGCCGATAGAACGTTCCCACGGGGCCATCCATAAAGGCAATGGGAATAAAGACGGACACCATCACAAGCGTGATGGCAATAATGGCGCCGCTGATTTCCCCCATCACCCGGCGCACGGCCTGAAAGGCCGAAACGTTTTCTTCGGCCATTGTGGCGTGGACGGCTTCTACCACGACGATGGCATCGTCCACCACAATACCGATAGCCAGCACCAAGGCAAACAGCGTAACCAAGTTGATGGACAGACCGAACATCTGCAGCACGAAGAAGGTACCCACTAGGGACACCGGCACGGCAAGGGTGGGAATAAGCGTGGACCGCCAGTCGCCCAAAAACACAAAGACGACCAAGGCAACAAGAATGAAGGCATCGCGCAGGGTATGGGTTACCTGTTCGATGGAAGCATCGAGAAAATTGGACACATCGTAGCTGATGGAATAGTTCATGCCATCGGGGAAGGACTGTTCCTGCTCGGCAAGGGTTGCCTTGATGCTCTTGATAACGTCCGTGGCATTGCTGCCATAGGTTTGCTTCAGGATGATGGCCGCCGACGGATAACCGTTGAGGTTGGAATAGATATCGAAGAATTCCGATCCCAATTCCACGCGTGCTACGTCCTTCAGGCGGATATTTTCGCCTTCGGCATTGGCGCGCAGGATGATATCGGCGTATTGTTCGGGCTTGTTGTAGCGTTCCTGATAGTGGAGCACATATTCCAAGGACTGGGCATCCTTTCCGGAGGCCAAGCCCAGACGTCCGGGGCGGGCAATAATGCTCTGCTCCTCCATGGCCTTCATCACCTCTTCGGCCGAGATATTGTAGGCCCGCATACGGTCGGGTTTCAGCCAGATGCGCATGGCATATTGGCGACTTCCCAGGATGGTGGCCGACGCTATGCCCTTGATTCGTTTGATCTCGGGAATAATCGACACGTTGGCATAGTTGTAGAGGAATTTCTGGTCGGCATTCTTGTCCGTACTGTACAGGTTTACGTACATCAACATGCTTGGAACCACGGGAGTGATAACAACCCCTTCGCGTTGCACCAACGGCGGCAGGTTGGGCATTACTTGGTCCACGCGTGTTTTCACCTGAACAACGGCCTGATTCGGATCCGTACCAGGCTCGAAAATCACGCGAATGGTGGCCTCGCCGGCGCTGGTGGCATCGGAAGCGATATATCGCATGCCGGGAACGCCATTGATGGACTGTTCGATGGGAATGAGGGTGGACTTCACCAGAACGTCGGCACTGGACCCAGGATACGATACGGCAACGTTGACGGTGGTGGGGGCGATTTGTGGGAATTGTGCCGTGGGCAGTGTTCGCATGGCCAGCAGGCCAACAAAAACAATCACCACGGAAATCACGATGGCCAGAACGGGCCTGTGAAGAATGTTGGTAAACATGGATATGTCTCGGTGGTGATTATTCTGCGGTAAGGCCAAGGGAACGAACGGTCTTTTCGGGGTCCATCATGTGGACGCGAATGGTATCCCGATCGCGCACCTTGCGGAGTCCTTCCAGGAGAATCCGATCCGTGGGGCCAAGGCCCCCTGCCACTGCATACAGATGGGGAAGTTCGGCGGCAATGGTAATGGGTCGTGAGTGAACGACGTTGTTTGCATCGACGACGAAGACATATTTTTTGTCGAGGATTTCGAACGTTGCCTTTTGTGGAATCAGTAGCACATTGTGCAGGGAATCGCGCAGGAGGATACTTCCTGTTTCGCCATGGCGGAGGAGTCCCTTCGGATTGGGGAACGTTGCGCGGAAGGCAATATTCCCGGTCTCGTTGTTGAAGTCGGCTTCGATGGTTGTCACCCTCCCCTGCTGGTCGAAGAGTGTATTATTGGCCATTTTCAGGTGCACGGGGATATCCGTTCCGGAAGCCTTGCGTTGCATCAGGTTCAGGTATTGGGCTTCGGGAACGTTGAAGTAGACCCACATTTGGGAGTTATCGGAAAGCGTTGCCAGCATCTCCCCTTCTTCCAGCAGGCTACCATTCCGGACGTGCAGGCGGTCCATGATACCTGTAAACGGAGCGTGGATACGTGTAAAGGACAGATGGGCTTTGGCGAGCGAAGCTTCGGCTTGGGCGCGTTGCAGGCGGGCATGGACCATGGCGAGTTCGCTGGCGGAGACGACGCCCCCATCGGCCAGGGATTTCGTATTGCGATATTCTATGTCGGCAAGGCGTACTTCAGCCTGTGCTTTTTCGAATTCAGCTTCGTAGACGGTGGGCAGCAACTGGAACATCAGCTGTCCTTTGCGGATGGTCTGCCCTTCATCCACAAGAATATTCTGCAGATATCCCCGTTCCAGGGCACGCAATTCGATATGTTGGATGGCATGGATTTGGCAAACAAATTCACGTTCCACGGTTGTATCGGTGTGGAAGGGTGTGGTAACGGGAAGTGTCAGTGGTTCGGTTGGATGATCGGCATCGTGATCCCGGGCGCAGCCAGCACCAAACACGACGCAGACCACCATCACAAGAAGGAGGCGCATGGGTGGAGTATGAATGGATAAGGGCAGTTCCCCGCACTGCACGGAACGGACATCCAGGGCACGGAACTGTACCATGGGACATGGGGATAATCAGGAAGGGGGCCTTGGCACAATGGGCCGCAGCCACCCATTATCGGGGGTGGTGCTGGTTAGCAGCAACAACAAAAGGAAAGGGCGGCTTATAGCCGCAGATTACGCACGGAAAGAAAGCGTGGTGTATGGTCTTGAAATGCCGGAGCTGTGGGGCGCTGTTTCCACTGCGGGCCATCTGCCAGGCGATGGGCTCCAGGACGATCCAGCACGGATTCGGACGGTTCGGGCAGCGGCTCCAGCTCAAGCGCCTCCAGGGCGGGGTCCATGTGCGTCGCCGACGCCTCCACGGCGGGCCCCATCCGCAACG
>JALOMA010000032.1 GCA_025455735.1 Candidatus Kapaibacterium sp. | reverse complement strand
AGACCTACAAGGACCTCCAGGACATCATCTCGATTCTCGGCATGGACGAACTTTCCGACGACGACAAGACAACCGTCTATCGCGCGCGCAAAATTCAACGCTTTTTCTCTCAGCCGTTCCACGTTGCAGAGCAGTTCACAGGCTTTGCCGGTCGCTACGTTAAAATCAGTGATACCGTATCGGGCTTCAAAGCAATCCTCAATGGCGAGGTTGACCATGTACCCGAGGGCTTCTTTGCCTACAAGGGTACGCTCGATGAAGTGCTTGAAGCGTACAAGAAATCGCAGAATTAAGGCAGAATCACACCATGGCAACGGACCACGTTCTTAACGTCAGCATCGTTACTCCGCAGACGACGGCTTGGAATGGCTCGGCGCTGGCTATCGCAGTGCCTGGGTCCAAAAGTCCGTTTCAAGTTCTGTACAATCACGCCCCGATAATCTCTGCTCTCGACGTTGGCGTGATCAAGGTTTCTGAAACGGATTCAACCGTGACCTATTACGCCTCAAAGGAAGGTTTTGTGGAGGTGATCCATAACACGGTGTCTCTCATCGTGAATGATCTCCAGAAATCAACCGACATAGACGCTGCTGCAGCTGAAGCAGACTTGGAAGCAGCCCGTGAACGCTCGGAATCTGGTGATCGAGGCGAACGCCTTCGTGCTCGCAAGGACATCGCTTGGGCGGAAGCGCGCCTACGGGCAATACGCCTTCAGCGCGAACATGCCTAATCGCCACGGACCGAAGAGCAGACTCGCTGTAAATACCAACGGCCGCCCCAAAGGGCGGCCGTTGTTGTATCCAAGCCCCTTTCCAGAAGAAAGGGGTTCGAGGTGGGTGGGGGGCTACGGAACGAGAAGCATGGTATCGCGTACAGAGCCAGACCATGTTGTGTCGAAGACAGCAGTGATGCGAAGGCGTAGGGGTTCCTTGGGTACGTCCGTTATGAGATAGTGTAGGGTATCGGGTGTTAGTACCGTCAAACAACCAACATCCGTTGGGGTCTGCATGCCTAAGCGCAAGGATATCTCGGTTGACGGGCCTTTCCCAGAATGCGCTACAGTAAGCTTGGTGCAACCATCAGGCATCATGCCGATTGCCGTAAATACCAGGTCGCGCCCCTCACGACGCGCGCTAACCGACGTGACAACGCGAGCATCCTGATTGATAACATCAACGGACTGTTCACAGCCGAAGATCAACAGTGTTAGAATCACGAAAAGCAAAACGAGTATTCGGGGAAGCATAAGTGTTGTACTGCATCGTTGTGGAACACGTCAAGAACAGACTACCGAAAAAAACGTCACACAATTACCACTACGATCAGAGACTATTCAAGAGAGCTCCGACCCAACAGAATCAACACGGCTACCGTAATCAAAAGCAGCCATTGCCCAAGCCGCACGAAATTGTTACGAAATGGCGTTGACATTGCAACAGAAACGAGCCACACCAAGGCCTGTACCAGGAAATAGCCAGCAACCACAAGCAATACCCCGTCCTTCTGGCCAATAATGTCGGTGAACGTAATTAGGGTGAGTACAATGGCAGATGTAAGGAGATCGGCGGATATCCAATGCCATCCACACCGTGCCATTGTCCACGTCTCTTGAAAGGTCGTATTCTCAGCAGCACGACGATGGTCCAACAGGGTTCTGATCTCCCTATCGCCGATAAAGCAATGAACGAGGCAAGCCGCCCACGTCAGGAAGGAAGCGAAAATCAGCCAGACATTGACACCAAGGAACATTGTTCTTGCCTCAAGTACATGCGTGTGTTCATGATGGATCGCGATATTGGATCCGCATGCTGGCAAGAACAGAAATCCCGACGTCGCGTCACAACGAAGACAGATAAAGCTGAATACGTTCAGCAGTGCTCTTTGCCGTTCGGCCCACACCAATCAGTGTGGCACTGGCAAATCCCGTCCAACTTCCGTATCCCACAAGATAAAGCCCGGGCTGTTCCACAACAGCCGTACCGTCCATGACTATCCGACCATCGGAATCGCGTGGTAAGCACTCCGAAAAACACTCCAATGCTGCTCGAAAGCCTGTACAGAAGATGATAACGTCCACGTGTTCTTTGTAGCCATTGGCCCAGATCACGGAGTCGCCGTCTACGGCACTGAACATTCCTACAGAGGTAAGGCGTCCGCTTTCACGCAGGGCGCGAACAGATTCTACCATCACGATTTCACCGATTGTTGGGGTGGCTTGTACGGCGCCGGATTGCTCGGCGGACAGCTTTCGCAATGTCGCTTCGTCAAAGAGAACGCGACCATCTACATGGTCGGGTAGGTATTGTGGCTGTTCACGCGTCACCCACGTTACGCGAGCGACCGGTGCAAGGTCTGCGAAAATCTGTGCGCCAGAGTTTCCTGCACCAACAACCAGAATTCGTTTGTCGCGATACGCTTCTGGCCCCTTGTAGAAGGCACTATGAATCGCAGTACCCGAAAACGTCTCGAGTCCGGGTATGGTTGGCATCACTGGGTTGGACCATGTGCCCGTAGCGCCAACAACTACATCTGCCGTCATTTCCCCGATCGAAGTAGACACCACGAAGCCCGACGCTGCCTGCCGGCGTACAGCGTGGACGTGGACGGGCCTACGAACGATAAAACCGTAGCGGCGTTCATACGTTGCAAGGTAGCTGATTGTCTGGTCCCTCGAAGGGTATATATCGGAGGTCATGGGGAACATCATGCCTGGCAAGGATGAAGACTCCCGAGGTGAAAACAAGCGCAATGACTCCCAAGCATGATTCCATGCTCCGCCAGGGCTGGTTTGTTCATCAAGCAATACGACGTTTTCCGCCATGCCGAGACGTCGAAGGTAATAGGCAACCGACAAACCGGACTGACCAGCGCCGATGATGAGGATTGTGTGATGTTCCATAGGACGATCGCAGACGATTTGGTTGGGACGTGATTGCCGTTGTAGGTTGTCCACAAGGCCAAACCTCCAAGACCACCGACAGCCACCACCATGTACCTACGCCCTGCCCTCATGTTCGCCTGTTGCCTTGCCATATTCGCATCATCGAAGGCCTTTGGGCAGAAGAGAGCTTACATTCCTGCCTACATCCGTGATAGCGCAACAGTTGAAGGCCGACAGTTTCGGCCTGAACGTACAGCACAGTCCGACAATTTCTTTCTCATTTGGGGGGCTGCCGTAGCCAACGATCCGCGCGAAACGGCCGAAGAAGACCTACGATTTGATCCTCGACAGATTCTCGATACCTTGGAGGCCATCTATCGTCGATGCAAGGATCTTGGCCTCGTCAACGACGCGCCAGGTACAAAAGCAGCCACCTATAAATTTGTCGTGGTGCTATACAACACGTACGGTCCAGGTGGCCCAGAAGGCTGGGCCAACGGTTGGGCTGTTGATGATACCATCGGCGCGTTCTGGGTGCATCCCCTTGCTACACGTACTGGCATTGTTACGGCACATGAATTCACCCATTCGTTGCAAGCACAACTTCACATCGACAATATCAACCCTTATCGCGGTACAAAGGCCATTTTCGACAACATCGGATTATTCTACGAAACACATGCAAATTATGTTCGCAATGTACTGTACCCCGAAGCCGTTACCAGTGATATTGATGCCCATCACTATCTCATGCTAGAACCTGACTGGAAATTCAATTACGAAGGCTATCATTTTCTTTTTCACATACACCATGAACTGGGCATGGATTGGGTCAGCCGACTGTGGTCCGAATGGCGTCCCAACGAGGTACCATTGCAAACGCTTCGCAGAATAACATCCATGAGCCAGGCAGACTTCAATACCTTCATGTTTCGATACGCACGGCGCGCAGTCTGCTGGGACTATGACACGCTTCAATGGGGAACGTATTTGCGCAGATCAAGGGCCGAACGACTGAATGCACCTTGGGGGCGACAATTTTCTCAACGGACCTATGACATTTTGCAGAACGTGGATGGTCTGGAAGATGTGTGGACATGTTCACCATCCACAGCTCCGCAGGATTACGGATATAATGTCGTCCGCTTATACCCTACTTCCGACACAATTTCCCTCACCTTTGCTGGCCACCGAAATGTCAATGACCATGCTGGTTGGCGGTATGGAATTGTAACTGAACGTTCGGATGGGCGCCCTGGTCGATATGGAGAAATACATACTGCACCTACATCCACATTCCAGTGGGTTCGTTCTGCCGACGATGCAGCAATCTATCTTGTTGTCATGGGAGCGCCGCAGGATTCGATGCATGCCAATAGTATTCATACCACTTGGAATGGAAATCCCAAACGATTTCACTACCCGTACGACGTCCGCCTGAATGGTGCCGTCCCCGATGGATATCAACCATCAGAGGATTTTCGGCCATGGTTACGGACGGATCCTGGGGCGCGCCATGTCAATGGTGGCGGCTGGGTTGCGTCATCGGCACGCGTCGATGCATCCGTGTTTGTTGCACCTTATGCCATGGTTGTGGGTTCTTCAGTTATCACCGACTCCGTACGAATTCTCGATCATGCCTACGTTGCCAACGCACGGTGTTCGGGCAAAGTGACCATCTCTGGCAATGCCTTTGTTCTTGACGGAACGTATATGGATTCTGCTGTCGTCACCGACCATTGTTTTGCCATGAATAATACGGTAGGGGGCCGTGCCTACCTTGCGGGAGCGTCGATGGTCAGCAACTACGACCTTCATGGCACGGTGAAGATCTTTGGCGACCTTGTCGTATACAACGACACGGCCTCCTGCGACAATGGCGAGTATCACGTCTTGACGCAATACTATCGCAACGAACCGCTGCCATGCGATGGGCGCGATTCCAATCATCCTGAAAATGTCAGTGTGAATCGCCGCACTACTGGTGGAGTGGTGTCGGTTGCTGAACGCGAAGCCATCATTGCCCAACTAGAGCCAAACCCTGCACGGCAGACAGTCGCGATTTCGAGTGAAACATCCTTTCTTTCTGTTGTCCTCTATTCCGTTGATGGCCAGCGAGTGCTGGACGCCACCTATGTTCCAGGGGTGATGGAGGCAAACATTGATCTACGCACGTTACAAGCTGGCATCTACACCGTTGTTCTCACGGATGCTCACGGAAGGAACGGCTCGAGGATGCTGGTCGTCATGCGGTAAAGGAACGCCGTGCACACTTCGTGTGGGCTTCAGAACGGTGCGATGTCGTAAGTTTGCCTATGGCAACCACCAAGATGCTCGGTGAAGGCATCACGTTTGACGATGTCCTTCTTGTCCCTCGCTATTCAGAGGTACTCCCCCGCGACGCCGACACGTCGGCGCGGCTTACGCGCAAACTAGGTTTGCGGATTCCCATCATCAGCGCCGCTATGGATACCGTAACGGAGTCCGCGATGTCAATTGCCTTGGCGCGCGAAGGTGGCATCGGCATAATCCACAAGAACATGTCGATCGCACGTCAGGCTGAAGAGGTTGACCGCGTAAAGCGCAGCGAATCTGGTATGATTCGCAAGCCCATCACCTTACGTCCGCACAACACAATCCGTGAAGCCCAGGACATGATGGCCCGTTACAAGGTAAGTGGCTTCCCTGTCGTTGATGATCATGTCCGCCTTGTTGGTATTGTAACGAATCGTGACATGCGATTTGCCCGCAACTACGACGAAGCCGTATCGACCATCATGACATCCGAGGCACTGGTTACGGCTCATGTAGGCACAACGTTGGAGGATGCCGAGCTGTTGCTGCAGCAACATCGCATCGAGAAGCTACCCATCGTTGACGCAGATGGGAAGTTGGTAGGGTTAATGACGGTAAAGGACATCCAGAAGAAAAAGACGTATCCAAAGGCAGCCAAGGATGATGGCGGACGGCTGTTGGTTGGTGCTGCGTTGGGAATTGCACCAGACACGCTGGACCGAGTTTCGGCGCTGGTGGATGCCGGAGTGGACGTTGTGATTGTCGATACGGCCCACGGCCATACGCGAGGCGTCATAAGTATGGTTGAGGCCATCAAGGCCCGTTATGGTGGACTTGAAGTTATTGCCGGCAATATTGCCACTGGTGATGCTGCCCGTGCTTTGATTGACGCTGGTGCCGATGCAGTGAAGGTTGGTATTGGTCCGGGATCCATTTGTACCACACGCGTCGTTGCGGGTGTTGGCGTGCCTCAAATTACTGCGGTTATGAACGTCGCGAATGCAGCAGCTGCTGTTGGTGTGCCAGTCATTGCCGACGGTGGCGTCAAACAAACGGGCGACATTGCCAAGGCCATTGCTGCGGGGGCGGATACCGTCATGTTGGGTGGCATGCTTGCCGGCCACGAGGAGTCCCCTGGCGAAAAAGTCTTGCTTGAAGGACGTGCGTACAAAATATACCGAGGCATGGGAAGCCAGGGAGCCATGACGCAAGGTTCCGCAGATCGATATTTCCAGGATGTGGAAGACGAGGTTGCCAAGTTGGTCCCAGAAGGCATTGAAGGCAGAGTGCCCTTCAAGGGTAGTGTTGCAGATACCATCTATCAGCTTGTAGGTGGCTTGCGGGCCTCCATGGGCTATTGTGGATGCGCTTCTATTGCCGATCTCAAGGCCAATGCTCAGTTCGTACGAATGACGGCAGCTGGGTTGCGCGAGTCTCACCCGCACGACATCATCATTACCAAAGAATCGCCCAACTACTTTACACGGTAAATCTTCATGGCGCAAAACACCCTGCTCGCTACAGCTACCGAACGGTTGACCACCCTTCGGGCTCACATGAAACGTCAGGAACTTGATGGCCTCGTAGTTACCCATGGTCCCTCGTTGCGGTACCTCTTCGGATTCTCAGGATCAGCAGCAATGGCTGTTATTGGCCTCAAGAAGATCCTGTTTGTGACGAACGACCTTTACGACGTACAAGTGAAGCAGGAGCTGATTGGAGTCCCCGGTCTCTCGACGGCAATCAACAGAAATTTTTGGCAAGCAGTCACTGCGAGTGGTATCGCATCGGGATGGAAGAGCGTCGGCTTTGACGCAGCGCGCACGTCCGTTGCGGCACTCAAGCCCATGAAGAAGGCATTGTCGCCAACGAAACTTGTCGAAGTGTCCGGTCTCGTAGAAGCGGCAACGATGGCCAAGGCCCCCTATGAGATCAAGCAGATTGGGAAAGCGGCCGAAATAGTGAGTCGGGCGTACGAACACATGCTTGGTGTGGTTGGTGCAGGTGTTACGGAGCGCGAGGTTGCCAACTATCTTGCTACAAAGACGCGTGAGTTAGGATCGGAAAAGGACGCGTTCGATATCATCGTGGTTGCCGGTGTTCGGAGTGCCATGCCCCATGGGCGAGCTTCGATGGCCAAATTGAAGAAGGGCGACGTTGTAACAGTGGATTTTGGAGCGTGCGTCAATGGACTGTACAGCGATATGACGCGAACCTTTTGTATTGGAACGCCGAAGAAGAAAATTGCTGATGTCTTTGCCGTCTTGTACGATGCCCATCTCACGGCTCTTGATGCGGCCAAGGCAGGAATTACGGGTGCAGAACTCGACGCATCGGCCCGCACTGTCATCGCCAATGCCGGTTACGGAGAGTATTTCCGTCATTCGTTAGGTCACGGCTTGGGCTATGAAGTCCACGAGCACCCTCGTGTTGCCGCAATGGCCACGGCAGAAGTACTGCCTGCCAACTGCGTTGTGACAATCGAACCAGGCATTTATATTCCTGGTGAGTTTGGAATGAGAATCGAGGATGACGTCGTTATTGGCACAAAAGGTGCGTCCATCCTGACGTCGGCACCGCGTGAATTGGTTGTTGTGTAAGGGGGCATGGAACACAGATCGGTTCTCGCATTCGCGTATTATTTCCCTCCGATGGGCTTAAGCGGAGTACAGCGCGTCACGAAGTTCATGAAGTATTTGCCCGACTTCGGCTGGCAACCCCATGTTGTTACAACGGGTCCTACGGCCTATTATGCCCATGACGAAAGTCTGCTGGCAGATATCGAAGGTCGGGACGTTATCGTGCATCGAACGGTTGGTAAGGATCCCAATTCCCTCCTGAAGAATAAGGGTACGGTTGCGATGCCCAGGGAGTTGGTTCGCAAGACACTCAATAGGCTATCGAGTGCCATTTTTATTCCCGACAATAAGCGTGGCTGGGCATCACAGGCTTTGCAAACGGGACGCGAACTCTGTTCCCAGCAGTCCTTTGATGCAATTTGGGTAAGTGGGCCACCATTTTCGAGTATGATGGCTGCAGCCAAATTGAGTACCGAAACTGGAATACCGTTAGTATTGGACTACCGTGATTTGTGGTTTGGCAATCAGTTTGCCTTTTATCCCACTCCGTGGCATGCACATCAGCATAAGCTTTTCGAATATGACGTGCTCACGCATGCAGCCAAGGTTGTTGTAACGAACAGGCGCATCAAGGAGCGCCTGATAGCCACGTATCCGCAGCTACCGTTTGACGACGTGGTCATTATCCCTCATGGCTATGATGCCGAGGATTTCGCGCTTGCCCGCAAACGCATGCCCGAGCGCACGGATGCAGCCTTCCGTATCACGTATGCAGGCATCTTCTACGAGTTCATCACACCGAAGTACTTTCTCGAGGCTGTCGTCGCGTTTCGCAAGGAGCGCCCCGGCGCCATTATCGAGCTCCACTTTGCAGGCCTGCTTCGCGATGAACACCGGAAGCGCATCCGTAAGATGGGGCTCGCCGATATCGTACAGGATCACGGATACTGCTCCCACACCGACACGGTTGAGCTCTTGCTCTCCAGTGACCTGCTTTGGATGATGGTAGGCAATGGCCGCAATGCCGATACAATAAGCTCCGGTAAGTTATACGAGTATTTCGGGTCAGGTAAGCCGCTCCTCGTAAGCGTACCACATGGTGCATTACGCAAGGATGCCGAGCGATATGGTGCGGCAAAAATTACCGACCCAACAGATGTGCCAGCCATTACGGCAGCTCTGATTGAGCTGTACGATGGGTGGAAACGTGGACAACTCCCTATGCCCGACGTTGAAGTGCAGCGCCTATACGATCGAAGGTCGCTAACGGGCGAACTGGGCAAGGTCCTTGCAAGTGCAATGTTGTTGCATCCGTAAACACCACGGTATCACCTGGCAAACGAGAAGAAAGGCTGGTTTCCCCTACCCGTGGCAACCATCGCTGCATACGATACCGCGCGCCTTGTCCAACGATTCCAGTCCCTCTTTATACGCGAACCACGAAAGAACTGCGGCTCCCGCAGCATCGAGGTATCCGATGCCGAAAAACGATGCCGCGAGACTGGACAGAAAAAGCACGAATGACATATGCAGACAAGCGCGGGAACATGCTGCGTCCGCAAGGATTGGAGCACTATTGAGTGCTTTGCCGCAATGGACTTTTTCGCGAATCAACCACCACATCGTCGCCATGGAAACGAGCGAAACCACCGTACCGACCGTGGTGGATTCTGGCTCGTGGTGAGAAACCATTGCTAGTACAGAGGTCAGGACAAGGATAATTGCCAAGGCTTGCAGAAGTATACCAGTAGCTCGCAAGGCCGAGCGTTCGAAGTTGTCGCGTTGGTCACTACCTTGTCTCCGAAGCCTGGCTACCATGTGTGCAATCACAACGGCACTACCTACCTCTATGAAGCTATCGGCCCCGAATCCGAATAGCGCAAGTGCTTCGTCATTGTATCCGAACCAGACACTTACAGCACCTTCAGCAAGATTGTATGCAATGGTAAACCAAGCCAGCCATTGTACACGATTCCACATCGAACGCTGCCTGGCGCTCGAACTCTGGAGAGTCTCTGACTGTATCCCGTATTGTCCTGAACTCATCACATTCCCACGCCTCTCATTGACCTTGCCTGTTGGACGTGGCACGCGACATCTCCAAGGCGGCAATACGCATCGTACCATCGTCTAGAACCTTGGTTCGTACAAACAGTCGACGTCCGTTTCGAATCGACTCTTCGACTACGCGTGCCGTTCTGGAATCAGTGTAATACTCCTCAATGCCATATCGGACCCTGATTGTTGCCCATCCCTTCGCTGAATCATCCTTCTCTATATACGAACGACCTTGAACTGTTGCTTTCAAGAAGTTCCTTGTACGTTGGGGCTGATTCGCGAATACTCCTGTTACGACAACTCCGGTGTCCGATTCGTTGTAGGTCACATATAGTCTATCGCCATAGTGAAAGGACGCTGGAAGATCGATATCACGGTCGATTGTAGAATCGGAGAGGGAAAGTTCATTGAAATCATACGCGAGTTCAACGTAATCACCGCGCATGAGATCTCGAGGATCGATTCCGTGAGCTAGGCACGTTACTGACCGTCCGTACCAAAGCGGTCGCATGCCATTCACGATCATGGTGCCGACAATGGTCAATTGCACAACAAGAACGCCTGCGACAAGACTAGTTCGTCGCATAGCGCCTCTTCCAGTACTCATTGGATACGACGAGCATTAGTCCAGCTATCATAAACACTACTGCTCCGGCAAGATAGTTTCCAGCAAAATCGAAGAACTTGGCTCCAGCGAGATAGAAAATCGTGGATACACCTGCCATGAAGTTTGCTTTGTCCTGTGAACGAATACCATGGCGGATCAAAAGAATGGCAAAGAGGAAGGTAATGGCATCAATTCCAATTGAAAGGCTATTTGGCCAGAGCATACGGAACGAGCTATACCACAAGGCAGCCCAACCCATGAGGGAACAAAGAGCTACACTACGAATGGACTTGTCCGCCAAAAGAATACCACCGCTTACCACGAGCGACAGGATGATGACCAACAGACCCGGTAGTTCCAGACTTCGGTCTTGCCCTTGAGAACCGGTGAGGGTCTGTGCAATACACGCACCTCCTGCAGCAAGTATCCACAGCAATTTTCGCCTGAACGACTCCTGTTGAACCGGGAACCGAAGAACGATCAGTGTAGCAATCGCACTGCACACGATATAGATACATTGTGACATCCACGAGCCCACATTCCAGTAGCTCCAGAGATTGTCAATAGAAAGTACCGTCAATGCCACGCAACCAACAAGTGTCGTCCTTGTGGGCATCCTCCACCCGAGAAGGAGGTGAGCTATCAAGACGCCGCCTAGAGGCCAGGCCGTCTGGCTTGATAGAGTTTCTGACCCAATCCAGACTCCCGCAAGCAAGAACGAAAAGCTCAGAATCAAGCGGCTATGCTGAACAATTGCCAGGAGCAACGTGCCAATACACCACCATAGCAACGCTGTTGGTACGTAGCCTGAGAGGTGAAAAATCTGGGCTTGAAGGAAAATGTTGACGCCAAAAAGAAGAGTCGAAATGAAGCTCCAGAGCTCGGACGCCCGCTTGCGCCCCCTTTGGGTCTCTCGAACTGCAAGGATCGACGATGCAAGCCAAGGAACGAACCCAATGGACATTCGAGCTGGAATCCCAAGATGATGCCAGTTCTCACTGATCAAAAGCACGATTCCCGCAGTCAATAGTAACCCGGCAACGATTCGTACAATCGAGGACGTGCTTCGGTACCACACTGGCGCGTGCATCGGATAGCGCTCGCGCAGCACGTGTGCCGATCCAGGCATCAGAAGCCCCTCCTTGTCCCAGTCTTCGATTGCCTTGTAGAGAGCTTCCGACCCTTGAAGTTGCATGGATCACCTTAAGACTGCGAAATCACATGTTCCCGAACAATCTCGGCAACATCCTTGACCACAACTGAATCCGCCTTATCTGCCGCTTTCACACCATCCGTAATCATCGTGGTGCAGAAGGGGCAATTGGCGGCAATGGTTTTGGCACCGGTTGCCAACAGTTCGTTCGTGCGAACAACATTCACGCGATCGCCCACATGTTCTTCCATGAACATTCTTCCACCACCGGCCCCACAACAGAGACCGCGATCGCCGGAACGTTGTGGCTCGAGTATTTCCAAACCAGGGATGTTCGAGATGGCGGCCCGAGGTGCTTCAAATTCGTCATTGTAGCGTCCAAGGTAGCAGGAATCATGGTAGGCAATGGTCTCTGGAGTAATTGCCTCGCGGTTGATTTTCAACCGTCCCGATTCTACGAGTTCTCGGATGAACTGGGTATGGTGAATTACTTCGTAAGAACCACCATATTGAGGATAGTCATTCTTGAGCGTGTTGAAGCAATGGGGGCACGTTGCCACGATTTTCTTGACGCCATATCGTTGGAACGTCTCTATGTTCGTCTTGGTGAGCATGTCGGCCAGATATTCATTGCCAGTTCTCCGCGCCACGTCTCCCGTACAGTTTTCTTCTGTGCCCAGAATCCTGAAATCAACACCAGCGATCTGCATAAGTTCGGCGAACGAACGCGAGATCTTCTTTGCGCGTTCATCATACGACCCCGCGCAACCAACCCAGAACAGCACTTCCATCGTTGCATCTTCCGAGGCCGTCTTTACGCCAAGTCCATCGGCCCATTGAGCGCGATCTGCCTGACCAAATCCTCCCCATGGTACGCTATTCGTTTCCATGTTGCCGTAAATGTCGGGAAGCAATGCTGATTCGTCGTTAAAGGCCGACTCCATCATGACCATGGAGCGACGCATACCAACGATGGCTGGAACGTGTTCGATGTTCACGGGGCATTCCTGCATACAGGCGCCGCACGTCGTACATGCCCACAGTGCGTCGGGATTCACGTAGTCACCGATGAGCTTTTTGTCCCACACGGCTTGCTCATCCGCCGTCAGCTCCTGCCCTTCCTGCTTTTTCAGAACGAGTGGCGCCTTGTCGATCGTACGCTCGTGGATGGCGATTATGATCCCACGAGGGTCCAATACTTTACCCGTCTGGTTCGCTGGGCAAACGCTGGTACAGCGACCACAATGCGTGCACGTATAGCCATCAAGCAAGGTCTTCCACGAAAAGTCTTCGATATCAACGACGCCAAAGGTCTCGGCACCTTCGGCTTCAAAGTCGATTTTTTCGAGGTTGTTGACAGGCCCCAGTCGAGAGAAAAACACGTTGGGAATCGACGTCAGTACGTGCAGGTGCTTCGAGAACGGTAGATAGTTCATGAAGCCAAGAATTAAGATGGCATGCAGCCACCATGCTGCGTGGAAAACGATTTCAATCGTGTCAGGACTGCCCAAGGCCGCAATGGTATTTCCCAAGGGGCGGGCAAAGGGTCGAACGGCCCACGAAAAGTCCTCGCCAAAAGCATGCAAGCGCAAGGCATTCTGCACGAAGAGTGACGTCACAATGGTGAAAATCGTCAGCAGGATCAACCCTGCTTCAACCTTTTCGCCTTCTACCTGAAGGCGTTTTACCTTGGAGACATACCGTCGCCAAAGGGACATCATCGTACCAACGATGATTAGGACGCAGAAGATATCCGTAAGGACAGTGATCACGGAATAGATGGGACCGAGAAAGTTGAAGGACCATCCTTCGTGGACACCCTCGAGAATCATTTCCAGGGCTGAAAACAGCAGAACAAGGAAGCCCCAGAAAATCATCGCATGAATTGGTCCCGCAGCCTTATCGCGTAGGATCTTCGATTGAGCAAAGCCCACAACAAAGGTTTGCGTTAGCCGCTCGGGCAGCCTATCCCAACGAACGTCAGGTTTGGCTACGCCCAACCAAGCAATCAGGCGTTGAGCACTGCGGGCAAAAAGGGCGCCGGCGGCGGCCAGCACGACAAGGAAGATGATGTTTTGCAGTTCCATGGCGCAAAGATACGGTTTGGTATCAGCACGTATGCATTCGGTGCGTCGATCTGGAAACACCAATGATGCTAGTTTTGTGCCCATGATGAAGACCATATCGGCCGCCGAAGCAGTGCAATGCGTACGGTCCAACGACCGCGTCTTTCTTCACGGCGTTGCGGCGGCACCCCATACGCTTATCGAAGCTCTCGTGAATCGCTCCAACGAGTTGCGGAACGTTGAGATCGTCCAGCTCCATACTGAAGGTCCAGCTCCTTACGTCGAGGCCCAGTACGACGGCATTTTTCGCGTGAATGCCCTGTTCATCGGTCATAACGTCCGCCAGGCGATTCAAGAGGGTCGAGGCGACTACACGCCCGTTTTCCTGAGTGACATTCCGTCGCTGTTTTGGAATGACATTCTGGACATCAATGTGGCCTTCATTCATGTTTCTCCGCCGGATCGGCATGGTTACTGTTCCCTCGGTGTCACGGTCGAGGCCGCTCACGCTGCTCTGCATTCGGCTGAAATCGTCGTGGCCCAGGTGAATCCCCATATGCCGCGCACCCATGGCGACGCATTGATTCACCAATCGAAAATCACATACGCCGTCGCTGTTAACACGCCTCTGCCCGAAGTGTTGCCCCAGCCCCTTTCCGATGTCGAGCGAGCCATTGGAAGGAACGTCGCTGCTTTGGTTGAAGACGGTGCAACACTTCAAATGGGTATTGGTGCCATTCCCGATGCCGTCCTTCATGAACTCCACAACCATAAAGACCTGGGCGTTCATACCGAGATGTTCAGCGATGGACTCATTCCGTTGGTCGAGAAGGGTATAGTGAATGGCGAACGCAAGACGATCCATCGACATAAGATCGTGGCAACATTTGTGATGGGTAGCAAACGTGTTTATGACTTTATCGACGACAATCCAATGGTAGCAATGCTGAATGTTGCTTATGTGAACAACCCTGCTGTTATTCAACGCAATCCCAAGATGACAGCCATCAATTCGGCAATCCAAGTTGACGTCACAGGGCAGGTATCTGCCGACTCCATTGGAGCCAAGCCCTACAGTGGAGTTGGTGGTCAGGTGGATTTTATCCGTGGTGCGGCTCTCTCTGATGGTGGCAAGCCAATTATCGCGTTGCCGTCCCGAACGTCCAAAGGTGTGTCGCGTATCGTTTGTACATTGTATCCTGGTGCTGGCGTCGTCACAAGCCGTGCCCATGCCCGAATCATCGTTACTGAATACGGTACTGCATTCCTTCATGGGACGTCCTTGCGTGAGCGGGCCCGCCAGCTGATTGCGATTGCACACCCCGATGATCGCGAGAGCATCGCTCGTGAAACCCGCGACGTGTTGGGTCTTCGTATCTGAACCGTACTGAATGGTAGTGCACTGACCAGCTTGTCACCACATCAATTTTCTATAACATTCATGACTCCGGAGTTCTCCCTGTGAAAACGATTGTCAACCTTGCTTTTTCCTGTGCTGCAGTGTTGTTCATCGGATGTGGCGATGACGATCCTGGTACTTCCATCACCCCTGTGCCAGAGACTGTTCGCGATTCCACGCGATTTGCACAGGTCAATGACACCATGCGCATTGCCATCGTCAAGGAGAATAGTAGCCAGAACGTTACTCGGTCGTTTGCATTGAACTTGGGTACGAAAAGCCTTTACGACGTGACGTTCACCGCAGAAAATGTCTCCAAGGGGCGCGTAACGCTACGATTCCTACGCGATGGCACGTCAACATGGGAGCATTCCTTTACTGCAGATCCACAAACATGGGTGGTGAATACAACAGTTGTTGGACCTGCATCGCAGGTGTTCGTTGGCGGTGATACCGCCACGGCACGTGTGTTCGGAACGATCATCGGACGCTGAGCTCCACACATGACATCATTATATTTCGTTGGCGTTTGTATCGCAATGGCTGCATTGCACCCGATTGTCGTGCTTGCCCAACCTGGCAATCTCCCCTCTCCCCCTGTTGCATCCGCCATGCCACAAGCTGCCGTGTTGTTGGATGCAATCACAACGCGTACATCGGAATTGGACGTGCGTGCGCGCACGGACATATTCGTTGCCACACCCTATGAATTATTGGCATTCCAGGAGTATGATGGCCAGTACGTTGCGTTCTACAGCGCGAAAATTGTCGTGCGGGATTCGGCTAGCCGAACGGTGCTGGACACCACGATAACGCGACGATTTACCGAAGCCGACAATCGTGTGACCCGTGGAGCCACTGGCAAGGTGGATAACATCACACGCACGATACGCCTACGTCCAGGAAAGTATATGGTGGAGGTTACCTGCAGGGACCAATTCTCGAAACGAGAGTTTACAGCCACACGAACGGCAACCGTTATTGACTATACGAGGAGTTATCCGGCAATTGCAGGCCTCCTATTGGTCCGTGAGGTGGAGCAACGTGGCGACCGTTACCGTATTTCACCCATTGTTGGCGACGTCATTCATCAGCCTGAAGCTCCGTTTTTTGTATTCTTTGAAACCTACCTTGACATTGCGCCACGGCCCCTTGCCTTTACGTGGAAAATTGCCACGGCTGATGGTAGAGTCTTCGGAGAAGGATCCGAACCACCAGTGACCGCACAGACCCGGACATTCCAGCATTTCCTTCCTCTGAAATCCAACGAACGCCCTGCTTCTGGGTCATACGTGCTAACCGTACGTGCACATCCTGTTGAAGGGGGCCTTGCCGACACTTCGGTGACCCTGGCAGCTGCATCACGGACGCTCGTGGTTCCACGTAGTGCCGTCAGCGACGTCATGACGGACCTTACGAAAGCCATTCGACAGCTTCGGTATGTTGCCACCCAAGAGCAAATCGACCGGATTGACGGCGCCACCACTCCGGCCGCCAAACGTGCGGCATTCGATGAGTTCTGGAAGACGATCGACCCCACTCCAACAACGGCAAAAAACGAGGCTTTTGAAGAATACTATCAACGTATTGCTGAAGCCAACAACCGCTTCAAATCGTATGCCGAAGGCTGGCTGACAGACATGGGAATGATCTACATCCTGTACGGTCAACCAGCCAATATTGACCGCTTTTCCATGCAAAGCGGCATGGCTGTGCGGGTCGTTTGGGCTTATGGCAACGGTATCTCGTTTACATTTGACGACAACACTGGCTTCGGTGACTTCCGCCTACGAACCCCTGTTCCAGCTGGAGCGCGGTATCAGTGGCGCCGTTAGACGGTC
>JALOMA010000196.1 GCA_025455735.1 Candidatus Kapaibacterium sp. | reverse complement strand
TCCATCATCGAACGATATCGGCTGGTCTTCTTTGAATTTGACGCCGCAACAATAAGTGTCCTGGATGCGCCCACGATTGACCTCATCCGCAAGCGTATGCGAACATCGAGTCGGGTGACGATTACAGGCCTAACGGATCGCATTGGCGATGCAAAGTATAACACGGGCTTGTCGCAACGCCGGGCTGATGCCGTGCGCAGTGCCATTGTGGAGCGCATTGTACCGGAGGCGATGGTTGCCAGCGGAGCAGGCCCCAAAGCCATTCACGACAATGACCTTCCAGAGGGTCGTATGTACAATCGTACCGTCGTGCTGGAGGTGGCTACGCCAGTGGAAAGCGAGGATGGACGATGAAGCGCATTGTTACTGTCTCTTGTCTGCTTGCCATCCTGGGCATGCAGCTGTGCCAGGCACAACAAGTCCTAACGCTCATTGATGCATTGCCGCCGTATCTGCTTTCGGCATGGCTGCAGCCGAATGGGCACTTCTCCGTGGGAACACGCTATACCGGCGAAGCCAAGTCGCTTATTTATCGTGAAGATGGCGGCGGCCAAAGGCCAACGAACTACACCAGTCACCTTCATGTAAGTATCGACGGTACGATATGGCAGATGCCATATGAAACCGACGAGACTACGGGGGCACCGCCTGCGAATGCCATGGTGGTGCGTCGCCTGTTCCGCGATACGGTTGCAGGGCGCCCGCGCGTGAATGCCGTGCTGGAGTGTTTGGTGGCTGCGGCCGACACCATAGAGATAACCTTCACCATGGAGCCGGTCTTGCGCCCCAGCGGGGGATTTATCCGTCTCTCGGCCGCCGTGCACAATAGGTCGGCGGTGCGGCACAACGTGGGCGTCCTGATGTTGATCGACACGAAGATTGGCGACAACGACCGCGCACCGTTGGCCACATCCTTCGGCTACAGAACCGTAGAAACGCAATACAGCAAAGCCAGCGCGCCAGGAATGCCTGAATACTGGCTGGCACTGGAGGGCACACCGGTGGGGCCAGGGCTGGTGGCGCGCGGAAACATTCGTGCGAGTGAGCTTGTGGAGCCCGACCTGATGGTTATCGGAAACTGGGTGGATGACCCCGCCCGTGGTACCCTGGGGTTGCGTCTTTCACGGTGGGCCGAGCGTTTGGCAACCAACTTGGACTACTCCGATTCGGCAATCCTCCTTCTCTGGGACGAAGAACAATTTGCCCCGCGGGCTAGGCGTAACCGTGCAGCTACGGAAATTGGCATCGTAGACTCCCTGGCCGTACAGGTAGGGTCCGGTGGCGGCGGCGGTGGTGGTGGCGGTGGCGGCGGCGGCGGAATTGCCAGTGCGGGGCCCGGCGGATGTATTGACGTGGACACTGCAAATCAATCCGACTGTTCGGTTGCGTTTCATCCCTACGTGCCCGATACCGTGCAAGCCCTGTACCTGATCACAAACCTTGATGCAGCCGATAGGCCGAATGTGCGCGTGGCCGTGGAACCATTGCCATTCGGTATTCGGGCAATAGCTTCGCCCGTCGATGTGATCCCAACGACGTTGGCATTCCAGCAGACAGGTGTCGTATCCCTTGGGTTTGCTCTGGAGCCCCGCCTGGCAGCCACAACGTGGGAAGTGCCCCTGCGTGTCCTGCAAGGAACGTCGATCGAGGTCCTGCGCGATACGCTGTGCGTCAGTGTGCCTGGTGTGCTTGCACAGGTAGCTGCCGCCGATGTCGTCTCGCCACCGATTTGCCCTGGACGGCTGGACACCGTGCGGCTGCCCGTCGACGTGGATGGGCCCCGATGCCTGCCTCTGCGTCGGCTATCCATCCTGAATGCACCACAGTCCCAGGTCCGGATACTCACTCCCCTGGGTACACTGATGCGGGCCGCAGGTCGCAGTACGATCGACGCCGAAGTATCGCCTACCGCGCTAGGCCCCGATGTCGTGTTACTGGAAGTTGTCATCGGTGACTGGGAAGAGCGGGCCCCTGGAGATACGACGTGGGTGGACCACACGGACACCGTCAGCATTACCGTGAATGGGCGCGATGCTGAGTTCGCTCGTTCACCTGCCCTGGATACGATCGACCTGGGCGTCGTCTGCCCTGGTGATACCGCGCGTGGCGACATCTTCCTTCAGAATATTGGTGGCTGCACCGTGGACCTTACCTCGGCGACATGGGTGAACGATGCTGGCGGGCGCTTCAGTCTTGCTGCAGTAGCGGCACCTGCGTCCATTGCTCGCGGGGACCGCCTGCGAATGCTGCCACGATTCTCTTCGCCAACTACCGGACAGTTTACTGGGGCGCTTCAGATTGTCTCGCCAGCCAAGCCCAGGAATGTTATCGTGGCTGTGAGGGCTACCGTTGTGGTCCCTTCGTTTGTTGCCGACGTGGACACCATCGACCTCGATACCATTTGTCCGGGAGTAGATGCGGCATTCGCCCTGACCTATCGCGCCCCCTCGCCGTGTGCGCCTCGCGTGGATACCATCACGGCAACGTCGCCGATCATTGTCTTGTCCAACGCCGGTCCGTTCGACATTACTGGGCGAGGACGCGTCTCTGTGGGTGCCACTATTCGGCCTGGTGCCGAAGGTCCATTCCTGGAAACAATTACGGCTGTCGGACAGTACGGCGCGGCAACCGTCGTAGTGCGTGGGGTTGTTCGCACGCGGGCAATAACGGTGCCGCCGTCGTTGGCGTTTGGAGACGTGCGCGTTGGCGTTGGAAGTACTCAGCGGTTTGCGATCGTTAATAGTGGCACTGCACCGATTACCATCGACCGTCTGAGCATCAGTGGTGTGGCCGCTGCAGACTATGCCGTGACGCCGTTGACACCCTTGCCGGCAAGTCTTGGAGTAGGGGCAACGTTGGATGTTGACGTAACCGGTCGCCCCTCCGACGTCGAGGCGCGGCCGGCATTCCTGCTTGTTGGTACCACGAGGCCGTTGTGTCAAAACGTGGACGCCCTGGCCCTTGGGATGCGCGGCATACGTCCGTTACTGGCAACCGAGGCCCCCATCATTGATGTTGGTAGTGTGTGCATTGGCGAACGTACCGACACGGTTCTAAGGCTGGTAAACAGGGGTAATGCTCCGCTGCGTGTCATCGACATCTCTGGTGCAGGGGTGGACATCAACGGTGTGGCCACTCCGCGTGTGGTAAACGAAGGCGAAACGTTGGCCGTGTCCATCAGCGTAACACCGCAGACACGGAGCAACCAGCAGGCGCAGATTGTCGTCCGTCACGACGGGGAATGGGCAACCCCTGCCGATAGTGCACTTCTCATTCAATGGCGTGGCATTATCTGCGGAACAATTTCCGTTGACAGTCTTACGGCACTTGTTGGCGATGACGCCACGGTTACCCTGAGATGGCAGGGCAGGGGAGGGGTAGACATGCAGCGGTTGGCCGTGTTGACGTCAGGGACGTCAACATCCATGGCCTTGGACCACGATGCAACAGTGCTTCGAGGTACTGGTGACCTATCCGGTGGGATGGCCACAGGCACGGCAACAGTTGCGTTCAACAGCATTGGCATAGAATCTTCACAATTGCAGCCCGAAGGTAATGTTCTGGCTGGCATACGCTGCAGCGTGTTGCGAGGTGTTCGCGATAGGTCGGCATTGCAGGTTCGCATTCTGAGTTTTGCTGACGGTGACTATTCCATTACCATCCGTGATGGCCAGATACGCGTTTTTCAGTGTGCTTTTGATGCACGCACGTTGCGAAACACCAATGCCCTGGCGGCATGGGTTGATGGGTGGTCCGGGCGCATGATTGTGTGGACGCCTCTCAATGCCCCTGCAACGATAACGATGTATGCCATTGATGGTTCGGTGGTGTCGAGGGTCGTCCTGAATGCCACTGCTGGAACTGCTTATGATATTGGCGAGCACATTCCGGGTAGAACATGGGCAACCGTTGAACAGGAGGGGGCGAGCGTTTTTATCCGTTAGACGATGTAACTCATCGTCGGCATTAATCCTCTCCGTTGAACCATCAACAGGAGGCCGTAATGTTACACTCTGTCATTCACATGAAGTCGCCTTCGCGGTGGTTCCGCGATGCTGCACGCACCGTTGGAGCTTCGCTGGCAATTCAGTCAGCACTAGGCATTGGTGCCTTATGCGTGCTTCTTGGTCAGCTCCACATTGTGGCCGTCGTCCCGATGATGGCAACGGATCCCTTTCCGCAGCCAATAAAGGAAGTTCTTCGGGTTGAGTTGCCGCCGTATCGGGAGGCTCTGCACTATCCACCCGAACTGCAACGTTCGGCAGGGGGCCCTGCCGCACCTGCGGCTTCACAGGGTGGAATACCAATGGCGGCGACTGAACAAAGCGGCATCGATGTAGCCCCCGACTGGACGTCGAATGGCGTCGCCGATGGCTCGGGCGACGGCCCCGCCGATGGCGGAAACGGCGTTGGCGACGAGTTGTCGTTTGGAATACCCTCAGGCCAATCAAACGGTGTTGGTGGTGCGGCACCAGAAGAAGAACCTTTTGTTGAATTTGCCGATGAAGAGCCCGTGTACGATGATGTCGAACTCATGCGGCGCATTCGTTATCCCGAAATGGCAAAGGCGGCAACCCTTGAAGGTCACGTCACGCTGCGCGTTCGGATCAACAGCCAAGGAGGTGTGGCCTCCGTAGATGTAATAGTTGCCTCACATAGCATTTTCATTCAAGCTGCCGTAGATGCAGTGCAGGGCACGACATTTATTCCAGCACGGAGCGGCGGGCAAGCCGTCGCCTCCATGGTTGTAATTCCCATACGGTTCTCGCTGCGGTAAGTAGTGGATGCAAAGAGAA
>JALOMA010000195.1 GCA_025455735.1 Candidatus Kapaibacterium sp. | reverse complement strand
ACTAAGGACGTAGGCGCGTGCTTCTTCCAGCACCCGAAAGCAGGCCATGGGATCGCGGCCGTCAACGAGAAAGATCTTGAGATTCGTAAACCCGCTGAAGTTCTGTGCTACAATTGGGTTCGCCGTTTGCTCATGCACGGGTACCGAAATACCGTACTTGTTGTTCTGCAGCACGAAGACAATGGGGAGCTTTTCACGGTCGGCTCCGTTGACGGCTTCGTAATAGTATCCTTCGGACGTAGTTGATTCACCCGTCGAACAATACACGACTTCGTCTCCGCCGTACTTCTTGATGCTTCGTGCAGTACCCACAGCTTGCTGCGAATGGTTGCCCGTACAGCTGGATGAGTTTTGCAGACCGATGGAAATCTTCGCGAAGTGATTGGACATGTGGCGTCCACCACCAGCAACATCCGCATCCTTGCTCAATCCGTTGGCAATAATCTCTTCCACCGTCACACCAGCGGCAAGGGATGTCAGCATGTCCCGATAGTATGGGAATAGATAGTCCTTGCCGGACCGAAAGATCTTGCCTAGTGCCAGCTGAATGCCGTCATGGCCTGCAAATGGTGCGTGATAGGACCATCCTTTGGCTTGCTTGAGATAAAGCGCCGCCTTTTCGTCCAGCCGGCGCCCTAGGTGCTGCGTTCGGTACCAATCCAATAACGTGGGTTTGTCAAAACCACGCAATGCAAACAAATCTTCCTGGGAAGGGGCCGCGGTCCCCTTGCCAGCAGCCGGAACCGGCGATGCCTTCGGCGGGACTGGTTTCTTTGCAGCGGGTGCTGTCTTCTTCGATGATTTCGCCATGCGTGTGCTCCTGATATATCACTGTTTAGTTGTCTTTGGTTGTTCGACGCTTCTTGGTTCCACCATGGTGCCCAGGCCCCTTGTCAGAGACAAACGTCAACCACCCGTACGGATCGTTGCCGGTGGTGAGAATGGTAGAAAAGCGTTTTTGGATTTCTTTCGTGAGCGGACCCACCTTGCCTTTGCCAACAGGGATACGGTCCACACCGATGACGGGCGTTATTTCGACGGCCGTGCCCGTCATGAAAAGTTCATCGGCCGTATAAAGCATGGCACGTGGAATGTTTGCTTCACGCACGGGAATGCCAAGCTCGGCGGCAAGGGTCATCACGGTGTCTCTTGTGATGCCAGGCAGCAGGGATGTGGCCGCTGGCGGCGTGATCAAGGTCCCGTTTGCCACAAGAAAGATGTTCTCGCCACTTCCTTCGGCTACGTTTCCATAGGAATCAAGCACGATACCTTCCGCGTAGCCGTTCTCTACGGCCTCCATCTTGACCAATTGACTGTTCATGTAGTTGCCACCAGCCTTGGAAAGGCTGGGCATGCTATTGGGTGTGATGCGATCCCATGACGAAACACAGACTTCGACGCCGTTGTCCACGGCCTCATCCCCCAGATACGCACCCCATTCCCAGGCAGCAATGTAAACGTCGAGCGGACAGTTGAGTCCGTAGACGCCCATATCCCGAAACCCCCTAAGGGCAAAGGGACGCACATAACATGTTGAGAGATTATTGCGACGGAGTAACTCAAGCGTGGCCGCACAAAGATCTTCAACGCTATAGGGAAGGGGTGTCCGGTAGATGCGGAGGGAGTTGTGCAACCGCTGCATGTGTTCGGTAAGGCGGAACACAGCCGTACCACGGTCCGTGGAATACGACCGAATGCCCTCGAACCACGACGTTCCGTAGTGCACGACGTGCGACAGGACGTGGATCGTGGCCTTTTCGAACGGCACGAATGCTCCGTTCTTCCATATGCTTCGTGTGGGCGTTATTGGCATGGTCGGTCCTTTACGTTGTGCATACATCCATCGGTCGAACGTCCCCCCGAACGTCCGAACGCTGTCAGTCCGCAGGTATGGCGTCGAGTGCTTCCTTCATGATGCTGCTTACAAGAGCTGGATTGGCAGATCCGCCGGAGGCTTTGAGGACCTGTCCGACGAAAAAACCGAAGAGATTCGTTTTTCCAGCTTTGTACGTGGTAACGGTGTCTGCATGCTTCTGTAAAACGTCGGCAACAAGGGTCCGAATCGTTCCTTCATCCGAGACTTGGGCCAGACCGCGTTCGGCAATGATCTGTGCTGCCGTGGCATCCGTTCCCAGAAGTTCCGGGAAGATGTCCTTGGCAATCTTGGTACTGATTGTGCCATCCTGAACGGCATCAATCAAACCTGCCAATTGTTTGGGCGTGACGCCTGCTTCAGTGATGGCGCATTTCTTTTGGCCCATGATGCGGAGAATGTCCGTCATGATCCAATTCGAGACAGCTTTGTAGGCCTCCGTCGCGGGCACTGCTAGTTCCGACACGGCTTGCTCGTACCAATCGGCAACAGAGGCATCATCAACAAGGATTCCGGCGTCATATGCTGGCAGGCCATAGTGCTGGATGAATCGGCGCTTGCGCGCCAGCCCCAGCTCGGGCAAACCTGCGGCGATGTTCGCTTTCCATTGCTCGTCCACAACAACGTGAACAAGATCGGGCTCGGGGAAATAGCGATAATCCCGCGCACCTTCCTTGGTTCGCATGACGCGTGTGGCCTGCTTGGAGGCATCCCACATCATGGTTACCTGTTGCACGGAACCGCCAGTCTCATATTCGTTGATCTGGCGTGCAATTTCGAACTCGATGGCCTTCTCAACATTGCGGAAGGAGTTGAGGTTCTTAATCTCGGTTTTGGTGTTGAATGCCTCTTGGCCCAAGGGGCGAACGGAAACGTTGGCGTCGCACCGCAGGGACCCTTCTTCCATGTTGCCATCGCAGATTCCTAGATAGATGACCGTTTGCCGGATCTGCTGGAGGTACATGTAGGCTTCGTGAGCCGAACGGATGTCTGGTTCGCTGACGATCTCTATCAACGGAACACCGCTACGGTTGAGGTCTACGAGTGTATCGATATCCAGGTCATGGATGGACTTTCCAGAGTCTTCTTCCATGTGGATTCGCGTAATACCGATGTTCCGAACTCCCGTATCCGTTTCAATCTCTACGGTACCGTCAAAGCAGATTGGGTCGGTGTACTGCGATATTTGATATCCCTTGGGAAGGTCGGCATAGAAGTAGTTCTTACGGGAAAACGACGAACGCTCGCGAATCGTACAGTTCGTTGCCAATCCCATACGGATGATGTACTCCACGAGACTGCGGTTCAGAACGGGGAGAGCACCAGGATGACCAAGACAAATTGGACAAACATTGACGTTCGGCGCTGCACCAAATGCCGTTGGGCAGCTACAAAACGCCTTGGACTGGGTCTTGAGCTGGGCGTGGACTTCCAAGCCGATGATCGCTTCGTAGCGTGTCGTCATTCGTAGTATGTGTCCTTTTTCACCAATCGGATAGGACTACAAAGGTACGAATCAAGAGGCACCGACCATGCCAGGTCAGGCTAACGCCGAAGTGTCCATCGGCGTGGCTGATGATCGACTAGGTGCAGGCAGACGCCGATCAGGCAGACATTTTTCACGAAGTTGCTGCGCTGGAACAATACGTATAGCCAGGCTTGGTCGGCTGGTATCTGCGGTGGTGCATTGATGAGCCACGGCGCGTGTACAAGGGCGGTGACTACGATCAGGAAGAGTGCCAAGCCAATGGCAGCCCAACGAAGGCGCCACCCTACCAGAATCATGAGTCCGCCCGCCGTTATCCATATTCCACAAGCAATGGATACCATACGCTTCACCGGCATCCACTCGGGCATGATCGTCCGAATGGTGCCGTCATTGAACAAGTGTTCGGCTCCCAGCACCAGAAAGATCAGGCTGAAGAGTATCCTGAACGTCAACTCGAAAACATCCTTTCGCGAGCTCATCTGCTACTCCTTTTTACCCCACTGCCGAACGCCTGGCAGAAGCGCGTATAAGAGGGGATGATATAACCGGCGTGGCAAGAAGCGCCGCAAGGCGTGGAAGATCCAGGCATCCAGGGTGGCTTGTACCCGTAAGGGAGGACGCGAGGAGGCAACCACCCGGACGATGGCCTTGGCTACGCTGGTATTGGTTGCCAACGTGTGCTGCATGAGCCAATTCACAAACCGCGACATATATCGATAGTAGGCGCGATAGACATCCATCGGCTCCGCACTGGTCGTTGCACGTCGTGGAAGGCGCACCTTACGGAAGGCCTCCGAGTTCACAAATCCGGGTTGAACCAGTGTTACGCTGATGCCAAGGGGCCGCATTTCATACCACAAGGCCTCGCTGCCACCTTCGAGGGCCCATTTACTGGCGCTATAGCTGGACATCGTGGGCATGGCCATCATGCCGCTCACACTGGACACATTGATGATCCTTCCAGATCCACGCTGCCGAAAGTGTGGCAACAGGCACCGCGTCAACTCCATGGCTGCAAAGTAGTTCACGGCAAATTGTTCCAGTTCTTCATCCACGGACATATGCTCGACCACGCCCCTGAACGAGAATCCAGCGTTGTTGACCAACACATCGACGCGTCCCCAAATGCTACACGCTTGTTGCGCGACGGCGTTAATGGACTCGAGACTTCGGAGGTCGGCGGCAACGATGGCACACCGTGGGTGGCTTCTTACCTGTTCAGGAATGACCTCGACAGACATTGGCAATGCCGTTGCGACGACGTGATACCCAGCCGCCAATAGTTGCTGTACCACGGCCAATCCGATGCCACCGCTGGCCCCTGTGACGAGGACGACGGTTCCTGTGTGAGCGCTATCGTTTGGTAAGATTGGCAAGTGTTCGGCGGACACGTGTTTTCAGCAACCGTTCGTTGGCGAATCCTTCGGCTTGGAGGGCCTGTGCAAGGACGTCCTT
>JALOMA010000194.1 GCA_025455735.1 Candidatus Kapaibacterium sp. | reverse complement strand
TGTAGCTTCCCAGATGATGGCTGGCTTCGGTCCCCATGCCCGCATCGTTCCACAGGGCGGTTCGGTCCTGCCGAATCCAGTCGGCGTTCAGGCAGCGGTACCACCTGGATTCGTTTCGTATCCCGTCACGGAGTCACGCGTTGTGCTTCACGTACACGGCACCACGGGCGTTGCCAACGCCATTGGAATCGAACCAGCCGATGTGGGGAAACTCGTAGGGAGTGAGCGTGCAATGGTCGTTGGGACGTTTACCCCTGTGCCATTCGACAATCTCCCCACCGCAATCGTAGGCCTAGGTCTGGCAGAAAAACATCGGTTGGGGCTTGGGGATACCATTACCGTTCTTTCGCCGGAACAGATCGAAAGGGCGCTCACGATGATGGTAAAGCCTACAGGTAGGATGATGGTAGTACGTGGGCTCTTTCAATCGAATTCAGCACGAGACATCGACGCCACATGGCTGTTCACCGACGCTGCCTCCGTGCGTGCCATCACTGGGAAAACCGGACCGACATCAATTGACGTCCTGGTGCCCAAACCACTGGAAATCGACGAAGCGATTGAGCCGCTTCGCAGCAATCTTGCTGCAGAAGCTGTCGTGCAAACATGGAAGGACTTCCATAAAGGGTTGTACGATACCATGCAGCTTGAGCGCGTTGGCTCGTTCATCGTTCTGGCGCTTGTCGTCGTCGTCGCTGCATTCAATGTCCTTGTTTCCCTCACGATGGGCGTCGTAGAAAAACGCCGTGATATTGCTGTATTGCGTACCATGGGTGCAACCGACGACATGATTCGAAAGATATGGCTCATACAAGGCCTTGCGCTTGGGCTTTTTGCTACCACCGTAGGAACGGGAACGGGTGTCGCTGTTGTGCTGGCACAACAACACTTTGCCCTCGTGGGTTTGGGGAACTCCTCGGCTTATCTGGTGAGCAGCTTGCCTGTGGAGCTGCACAGCGCCGATGTTGTCGGCACGGTCGTCGTTAGTCTTGCCCTCGCTTGTAGCGCTGCAATCTATCCGGCACGGCGAGCTTCTTCAATGGCTATTGCCGATGCGGTGAGAGCGGACTGACCATTTTTCGATGGCGGCAATTGCCTTTACCGTAATATCGTCGCATACCCGATACCCTTCCGACGTCAGTGCCAAATGTGTCCCGGAATCGTGCATCATGGTTGCGCCTATCCACCAGGCGAGGTCTGGCTGGAGCGCTTCGCGAATGTCTACGTGGAACTCACGCCGTATTGACTCTACGTCCAGACCGTCGGCTCGTAGTGCCAGGAATATACGTTCGGAAAGCCGTTCCTTTTCCGCCAACGTCTCGAAGTTGGCTAGGGGCAATTCTCCGCGTTGTACATGTTGCGTCCAAGCCGTAAGGCTGCGGATATTCCAGTAGCGGGTATTGTCCAGGTAGCCATGGGCACTTGGGCCTACTGCCCAATACGGTTGAGCATGCCAATACGTAAGGTTGTGTTGGCATCGTTTGCCCGCAAGGGCGAAGTTGCTCACTTCGTACTGGCCATATCCAGCGCCTGTCAATGTATCGATAACGGATGCATACATTTCAGCATCCGTATCGTCGGGTAACGGTTGAACCAGTCCCTTCTTCAGTTGGGCGTATAGCGGCGTTCCATGTTCGTAAATCAAGGAATATGCGCTGATATGGTCGGGCTGCAAGGCAATCATGCGTTGCAATGACGTCGCGAGCGACTCCATGGTTTGCGGAGGAAGGGCAAACATCAAATCCATATTGACATTGGAGAACCCAGCCGCACGCGCCAAATCCATGGCTTCCACAGCTTCGTCTGCCGAATGGATACGTTGCAAAAAGGCAAGCTCTTCGGCAATAAAACTCTGCACTCCAAAGGAAAGTCTATTGACACCCCAGGAAGCATATCCCTTCAGGTTGTTGAGTGTTACGGTACCAGGATTGCACTCCATGGTAATCTCGGCATCCGATGCAATGTCCCAATGCAACGTGATGGTGTCGAGAATGGCACCCAGCTGCTTCGGTGAAAGGAGAGAAGGTGTTCCTCCGCCAAAAAAAATCGACGTTATTGTTCCTTTGGAATGGGGCCCTGCCGCCCGAAGATTCAATTCAGCACACACGGTTTCAACAAAGCGGTCGATATGCTGTGTGGATTCCAGCGAATAAAAGTCGCAATACGAGCACTTCTTTTCACAGAAGGGGACGTGGACGTACATGCCAGTCATCGAATGCTCCCGAATAGTCGGTTGATGCGGATATGAGGAGTGGGTTCGTGAAGGTCTGGTCCATATGACCAATACATAAAAAGTGGTCTGCCCTCGACAAGCTCTAATGGCAAAAATCCCCACGAACGCGAATCATAAGAATTCGTGCGGTTGTCGCCTATGACGAACAGATGACCGTCTGGCACGACGACGACGTCCGAAGCCATGGGAATCGTCGAGGGGTCGGTATTGCTGCTGGTAGGCGGCGCTGGCTGGCGCCGGCCATTCACAAATACTCCTTCACGTCCAAGCCGCACGGTGTCGCCACCAATCGCTACCACCCGTTTGATAAGAACGTCACTTGGAGACGCTGCGGCCGCAGCTTGCGGAATGCGAAATACAACGATGTCGCCACGTTCCGGACGGGATATTGTGTATGCCAATTTGCTGACGACGATGTAGTCGCCTGGCATCAAGGTGTTCTCCATCGAGTGGGACGGGATGCGAAATGCACCAACGACGAAAATCTTCAGCAGCAATGCCGTCGAGACGGCCGCTACAACAGTCCATGCAACATCACGCCACGAGAAGGTATAAACGTACGGTTGTGGGCCACTCTCTGTCACGGCCATATCAGCTTTGCGACGACGCAGTTCTCTTGGATTGGTCCAAACCACCGGCTATCTAGACTATTATGCCGGTTGTCGCCTAGAACGAAGTAGAAATCATGCCGGAAGGTATACGACGTACGAACAGAGCCATCAATGGTCCCTTTGTCAAGATCAATTACAGCTCCATCTTCGGTCAAGACTGTCGACCAGCTTCTCAATGCAGCTGGTTCGGATAGGTCGAGCGTCAAGCCTGCCTTAGGCACAACAAAAGGACCATAGTGTTGCAGTGTGTGGCGCTTATGGATCGGGAAAAGATCAGGTACGTCAGTTGGAGATTCGCCGTCGACAACTGCATACGGTTCGTCGAGGTAACGGTTATTGATATACGTGGAGTCGCTTCGTAGTTCCACCGTCTCACCTGGCATGCCAATGACGCGTTTCAGGTAGATCGAGCGTTCTGTGATTCCCGAGAACGCGAACCGTTCAATCATACTAAAGGCCACGGCCTCACCCCGTTCTGGATGCGACCATCGAAAGAGATATTTCGGTGGATGTGGAAATGGTAGGAAAGGGATAGCGTTGTATGTCGAAACTCCGTACTTCAACTTGTTATAGATACCGTAGGATTGCGTAGGCAACAGTGGCTCCATTGAGCCTGAAACGGCCTTGAAAATGCCGAAGCAAGATAAAAAGCACCAAACAAGGGTGAGTGCTGCAGCAATCATGCCGAATTGGGCAACGGAGCGCAACATGACAGCGACCTATCGGATGATGGTGCCAATGCGCGACCAACGGATGTTGGAAAGTTTTTCAAATAATGATCGCTCTCTACCGGTCATGTCAAGGTTTTCCCATGACCAATATACCATCATCGGCGTGCCAACGACATCGTGTTCGGGAATAAATCCGAAGAAGCGCGAGTCTTCCGAGTTGTCGCGATTGTCACCCATACCGAAGACATAGTTCCGTTCAACCGTGTAGGTGTCAACACGCCGTCCATCCAGTGTTTTTGTAACTGGATCAAACGTGTGTCCTTCACGTCGAATGAATATCGCCCATGCTTCGGCCGCCTTTTGGTCCTTGATATCGATAACATCGCCTTCTTTAGGAACGCGAATTGGTCCCCAATTGTCGATTGTGTTTCCATAGCCAGCGGGGAATGTCGAGAACTGGCTCACTTCGATGCGGTTGGCCTTGTCTTGGGGATGAAGTTGGTCATAAATGTATTTGCCATGCTCAGGTAGGCCCACACGGTTTCCGTTGACGATGACCTGGCGATTGCGAATCTCTACGACGTCTCCTGGCGTGCCCATGCATCGCTTGAGATAGTACTGGAATTCCGAAGCCTCTGGTTGATCACGGCCGCCAGGGAAGATGAAGACGATAACGTCTCCCACGGCTGGCGCCTTTAGGGCAGGAAGCTTCACGAAGGGCAGTGGAATGTTGAAAAACGGTATGACCTGTGGCGTAGAGGGGCCATAAATGGCCTTGTTTACGAATAGAAATTCTCCAGGCAGTACGGTGTTTTCCATTGATCCTGTGGGCACCACAAATGACGCCAAGGCCAGACCATTAAGAATGGTTACAACGGTTAGTGCCCACACAAGGGTCTTGACCCATGCCACAAGATGTTCCTTGAACGTCTCAGGTTTTTTTGCGTTTGCCTGTTTGTGTTTATATGCGCGGTACCGTTGATAGAGCGCGCGTGGGTGCAGTGAAGCGAGCAGGGACATGGACAACTACCTTAACTGTCGATGGAGAGTACGGCTAGGAAGGCTTCCTGTGGTATTTCCACCGAGCCAACCTGTTTCATGCGCTTTTTGCCTTCTTTTTGCTTTTCAATCAGCTTACGTTTCCGGGAAATATCACCACCATAACACTTTGCAAGGACGTTCTTGCGAATGGCGCTGATGGAGTCGCGGGCAACCACCTTGGAGCCGATGGCTGCCTGAATGGCAACCTCGAACATCTGGCGTGGAATAAGCTCCTTGAGCTTGCTTGTGAGCTTTTTACCCCACTCGTGGGC
>JALOMA010000031.1 GCA_025455735.1 Candidatus Kapaibacterium sp. | reverse complement strand
TCCCGACATCGAGGCCGTAGAGTTCGCGGGCCCCTTATCATTCGTCAACAAGCTCAAGGATCTCATTCCCAAAGGTGGATCTTCTGGTGGCGTAGGATTTTCCTTTGACTTCGACGTCAGCCCGTCAGGTGTTTCTGCGTCCCTCACGATTGGCCTCCCCAACGTGACGGTCGGCGTATTCTCGCTGCAGAATATGGCTTTTTTGATGCGCTTGACGATTCCCTTCGACGGACGCCCATTCTCCGCCTATTTCGCATTCTGCACGAAAGAGAACCCTTTCCGCCTCACCATTATGGTCTTCGGTGGCGGAGGATTCTTTGGCATTGAAATCACGCCGAAAGGCGTCAAGATGCTCGAAGCAGCCTTCGAATTTGGCGGCAATTTCGCATTTGATTGTGGTGTAGCGTCGGGTGGAGCCAGTGTCATGGCTGGCGTTTATTATAAAATGGAGCAAAAGGAAGTCGATGGAAAAACCGTCGACCAGGCAGAACTCACCGGCTATTTCCGCCTTACGGGCAACCTGAGCATACTGGGCCTGATTCGTGTAAGTCTCCTGTTCGAACTCAAGCTTACATGGCAGGACAATGGAAAGGTCTACGGCACTGCGACCATCGAAGTAGAGATTGAAATTCTCTTTATCAGCTTCAGCGTTGGCGTTACCGTAGAGCGGCAGCTTAAAGGAAGCGATGGTGATCCAACCTTCACCGATATGCTCCCAGAACCAGAATTGTGGAATCGTTACTGCGAAAGCTTTGCCTGAGGTAATCCATGAATACACAACATTTACAATGGGTTGTTGTACCCAGTGGCATTCGGAAGCAGGACGGCAAAACCATCCTTACCGCAGCTATTGCCGTTCAGCCAAGGCTGGAAGATGACACGACCGCTCCCGATGTGCTGAAGAACTGGAAGGACGTACTCAATTTCCCCGCCTTCCTTGCCGAATGTAAAATCGGACTATTGCTCAACGGCAATCCCATAGCCGCTGCTTCGGTCAATCGTATTTCGACGCCCTCGGAGAAAGCGTGGAAGGCCCTCTTTGATGATTCGACGCCCGTCAAGCCGTATCAGATGCGAAATATTACGGATCACAGGATATTTACCTATCCCGTCAAAAACGTCTCTGAAGCCCTTGTTTCCGTCTTCAAAACGATGGCCAAGGAATATCCCGAATCGTTGCCGGATCTTCCTTCGATGGTAGCGCCGCAGTCGTCGCTCTCCAAACAGCAACAACCACCGCAGGTGCCAAAGGTCCTTGGTTTGCTTCAGGACCTTATTCCCACCGATGATGACGACAAACGCCTCGATTCCATTAAACAACAATTCGAATCGGACGCCCGTCGTGTGGCCGAAATCCTGCAGCGCCCGGAGACACCCCGTATAGAGAAAATCGAAAAAGGTCAACTCCCAGTCCGCACCACAAACCCAGAGGCTATGCTTTTTTCGCCAGGGGGCCTTGGCACACCAAAGGCCTCGATGTTGCAAGCCGACCTGTACCATAGCTCGCGGAGCATCCCGCTTGCCATGAAAGGTACCGATGGGAAGCAGTATTACCGCGCGAAGAGGCCACAAATGCGCAGGCCAGAGCTGGACTTCCATCAAGTACTTGGTGCTACGCGGGAGTATCCAGCCGTCATGCGGCGGCTGGGCATCGTGATTGACGTAGAATTCGCCGTTGATGGGCTTCCCGATACGGGATGGATCGCGGCCGCAATAACGTTGCCAGGGGCTACTCAGACGCCGACGACACAGTCCATGCCACGGACAGCCTATCACATAAAAACCGACGGAGCGCCTGATTTTTGGTACTTCCTACCGCGGCCTGCGGATGGCAGCGACATCAAGGATGGCGTCTTGTGCCTCAACGATCCAGCCCTGTTCGGAACACTTCAGTTCGACGTCGATGCCTCCGTGCTAAAGACATTGAACTACCTCCGAGGCATGCGCCACTGGATTGGAAAAACGCGCAACATGAAGCGTGAAAAACGGACGGCGGAACCACCGTCCTTCCGTGGCACGGGATTATCACTCACTCGCTATCGGCGTGGCGTACGATTTGCCGCTGCGGCAATACGGAACGTACAGAACCACAACCGTACGGTCTCCAATGATGTTGTGACACTCTATGCCGACGACCTCATGCGCGGTTTCCGCGTGGACGTCTGGGACGACGTCTCGAACACATGGCGCTCCCTCATGGAGCGGCAGGCTACGTATGGATTTATCAAGGCTCCTGAGGAGTCCATTACGGCCATCCGAGAAGAAGGCACCATGTCCTTGGGTGCTTCGCGCCCACTGGACGCTGCGGCGGCCCCCATCCGCGACCTTTACGCCCACGAAGTCATTGCCCAATGGGAAGGCTGGTCGTTGGTGGTTCCACGTATCGGGCGATTTATCGATACGGATGACTCGCTGTCTGCCGATACTCCCAAAGCGTCCGATAGTGCATCACCCGATGCAACCATGCGGTATAAGCTCTCCACGGACTTTGCCGTTCCAGCCGGATCGTTGCCTCGGCTTCGGTTTGGCCGCACCTATCGCATGCGGGCACGTGTAGCCGACGTCGCCGGTGGTGGCTTGGGATTACTGAATATTCCAGCGGACAACGTCGCCTGCGCTTCCAAACTGACGCGCTATCTGCGTTGGGACCCCGTCATCAGCCCAGCCATCACGCTGGTTGCCAAACCGGTCGAGGGTGAGTCCTTGGAACGGATGGTTATCCGCAACTACAATGATGGCGCCGTTGGTAGCGAACCCGCGACGTCGGAGACCTCCACGCGACAGTTCTTCCCCCCAGTTGCCTCGGTGGAGCTCTGTGAGCGTCACGGTAAACTTGACAGCTCGCCAACGGGCCCCATGCGCAGCGATCTCTATGCCGTACTTGCCGCAAAAACAGCTCTGAAAACGTCGGACCTTCCTTATCAGTGGTACAAGCAGGTATTCACGACCCAAACTGCGTCCGACGGCACCAAGGTGCGCATTGGACAATTGGTGGAGCTTGGCGGTCTGAACACGGACCCCGCCAGCGAGGCAGACCGTGCCGTTGGCCTTCGCTATCCCATTGTGCCCGCCAGTGTAACCACGGCCCCCTACCTACCAGACCCCATGGCCAGGGGAGTAGTGTTTGCCAATGTACCAGGAATGCCGGCCGGACAAAGCAAACAGATTACCCTCGCTGGCGAGACGTCGGCGGCCATTGCCGCCAACGGTGGCGTGGTTACCGTTACGTTCGATCCCGATTCGGCGTGGCCCGATGTGCGTAGCATCATGCTTACTCTCGCAGAAGGAACACAGCAGCCAGCATGGAACGCTGCCTCGCGCACGCTCACGGTATACCTGCCGAAAGGTGAGCAAGCGTGGATTACCTTTGGCTCCACCGTGGGCGACACCCAAGCCGAATGCAACGACGTGGTAAAGCTCCATGGACTGTGGGACAACTATGCCTCCGCTGGGTTGGCCCCGCAGCGCCTGGAGTCCTTGGCCCGCGGCCTTGGCTGGCAAATCACCCCCGGGCGCACACTGCACCTCGTACATGCCACACAACGCCCACTTACCGCGCCCGTTATCGATACGGCACCAACGGTGGCCCGAGGCTTTGGAGATACGTCGGCAGATCTGGTCTTTACTGGTGTTGACGTGCACGGACGCACGACGCAAAAGGTGGACGTCGTGAGCTCTTGGCTCATGGATACCGACGACCCCCTGAAAGACGCACCAGAGCAGAGTGCAGAGAAAGCCGTAGTCTTTGAACACCACATTGAAGAACGTACCGACACGCAGTTTACCCGCCAGCATACTCAGGAGTTTGGCGACACCAAATATCGCCGCGTTCGATATGCTCCTATTGCCACAACACGGTTTCGGGAATATCTCCCGAGCATGCTGGCATTGGATGCCGACAAACTGACGCGACAAAGCGAAGGCATTGAAGTGGACGTCCTGAACACGAAACGTCCGGACATGCCTTCCGTGCTTTACGCTATACCGTCGTTCCGCTGGCCGGATGTGGAGAAAACCATGGTGGACGGATTCGTATCCAGTACGAGAAAGGGTGGCGGCATTCGCATCTATCTGGACAGACCATGGTATTCCAGTGGAAACGGTGAGCTTCTGGGTGTGATCCTCTACACTGGCAAGACCTTTCAGGCTCCGGCAAACCCACCCACCGAAGGAAACAATGGCAACAAGTCAAAGTTCTCTCCACTCCCCAAAGGCGTTGGCAAAGCCCTCAGCGCTATCGAATCATCGGAGATGGCTGGGCTGGGCTCGGCCTTACAGACCTTTGGCCTTGCTGCCAACAGCAAGGTCGAAATACCCGAGACGCTTACGCCATACGTGACGCAATGGGGCCTGGACCCCATTTGGTTGTCGAAGCCCACGCCCAGTGACAACTCCCCTCGCGTGCAGAATTTTGTCGAACCGGCAGCTGTCAACCTTGATGTCTCGTTGGAGGAACTAGGCCCCAAGCACCGATTTGCCGTGGTAGGTTTCAAGCCTGAATTCGATCCAGTACGGAAACTGTGGTTCTGTGATATCGAGATCGACCCTGGTGAAAGCTACTATCCCTTCATTCGTTTGGCACTCGTCCGTTTCCAGCCGAAGTCTCTCGACGACTCTGCCACGGGCAATGACGTCTACGTTAGCAGGGTTGTGCAGAGCGAGTTTTGCCAGATTGCACCTGACCGGCAAGCTACGGCGCGTGTGGAGGCCGATGGCACCTCGGTGACGATCAGCGTCATCGGGTCTACCTATCGCATGAACAGTGCTGGTCACCAAGGCAGCGAGATCGAAGTGACCATCGAAAAACGCGAAGCTGGAGCAGCGGCGGATGCAGACCTTGCGTGGACACCGATCATTACGCGGCGTATTGATCGTATCCATGCGGCCACGATGTGGTCAGGACTCATCGAGCTGGGCCAACCTGCCAGTGCAAATCTACGGGCCGTGATCAAGGAGTATGAAGTTCTTCCGTCGGACCCCGAAGGGAAACAGCGACTCACAAGTTTGGGAAGCAAAGAAGCGTCCACCGGCGACGTCGAGCTTACCATCGACAAGCGAATCGTCTATGCCGACATTCTCCCCCTTGGCTAAAGGCGGATGCCCACTCCAAGACCAATAACGGTAAAATAGTATCCCCCCTGACCGGCAAAGCGCCGGTCGGGGGTCCATGTGACGTCAAGGGCAAAAACAATATCCTCTCGGGGATCCATCGACGTAAACCCAACTGATACGAGTGCCATGCCGTCGGCTCGCATAGGTGTCCACAGCCAGCCTATCCCAGCCCGCCAGACCGACAGGCGCCCCACTTCACCGTAGGCAATCAGGGGCACTCCCAGCGTTCCCAGTCTACTGGTGCCAACGGGGCGTGTGATTCCAACGCCGCCATCGATTGTAAGCCCTCGAGCAACGTTCAGCTGGCCAACGATGGCAGCGCCCCCGGGCACCCTACCCGACAGCGACGCGAGTAGGGATCGCAGACGAGGTCCCGCCGATGCCCCGCTCTGCAGTGGATCCGATCCTTTTGCCAAGCACGACATGGTAGCCACAATGAAGAGCACCGAGCACAAAACGCCATAACGCATCATGCAACCTAACAAAGGCCACTCGATCCAGGAGCGGCAATCACTAGGTTTGTACGAACGTGGCACCGTCCCCCCCCCTACTGCATGCGCTATCTCCGAACCTTCGCACTCGCCATTGGCGGACTCCTTCTCCTGGCATCGCTTGCCGCGTTTCTCCTTCCGGCCACAACGGCAGTAGAACGTTCTGCGGACGTGTCAGGCACGGACTATGACGTTTCAGCTGTTGTCTCCGACCTCCGGCAATGGCCGTCGTGGTCGCCGTGGCTTCGCAAGGACCCCTCAGCCGCCATCACCTTCGACACAACGTCAACTGGTACTGCCGTGGCCTTGCATTGGCATGGTTCCAACGGCGAATCCGGCACGATTCGTCACATTGCTACGGACCCTCGTCGGGCTGCTACCTTTTCCATCGCCTTCGACGATTTTTCGCCCATGCTGTTGACCATTACCATGCATGGCTCAGCCACCACCACACGAACAGCCATCCACCTGGTTGCCGATGCTAGCTACAACCCCGTGGCACGCTGGTTTGGGCTCTTTTTACCTGACATGGTAACACCCGACTTTGGGCGTGCGCTTCGAGGCATCGACTCCATTGTGCGCCTCCGTCGTCGCGGCCGTTTGACGGCCGCCGTGGAGCGCGATGTTCCTTCCCAAACTGGGCTTGGCATTCGTTCTACCATTGCCAGGGCGGAACTGGGATCGTTCCTTGCCCAGTCTTATGCCGAGCTCCACCGGCACTGTGGGCGTGCCAACATCGCATCGAACCACCCTCCTGTAGCCATTGTCCACCGCATGGCCGAGGACAGTATTGACCTAACCGCTGCCCTCTTCCTACTCCATCGCGGAAGGGGCCTCGGCCACATCCGACCAGTCACAATCCCTGCGGGACGCATTCTGGAGTCCTCATTCTTCGGGCCCTTTGAAAGCATCTTTGACGCTGCCAGCGAGCTTGCCAGATCGCGTGGCGGCGACAGTTCCCAGGCAAGCCACGACGTTTGGTTCGCGTTTATCACCGATCCCCAGTCGACCAATGACAGCCGTCAGTGGCAGACGATTATTCGTATGGCGCAACGGTGAGGCTTCTGGCCTCAACATCGTAGTTTTGTGGCATGCAAGGTTCCAACTTCTCGCCAACGGTGCGTTTCCTTACCGCTGTGTTTCTCCTATGCGCCGTCGTCTGGTTGGGCGGCAGCGTCATCCGTACGGTCATCGGCTACGATCTCTTCGTTCCAGGCACGCTGCAGCTGAAGCCGAATATGTCGGATACGGAACGGCTTACCGTAATCAAACTATATGCACTTTCTGGTGCATGGACGGGTTGGGCATTCGGCATTGCTTCCATCATGGGTCTGGTTCTTTCCGTAGCCTTACGGAACTCCTATCGCCGTTACGGTTGGATGATGATGACGGCCATGTTCGTCTGGCTGCTGGTGCCCGTGGGTGGCTGGCTGTTATGGCAAGACTATGAGCTGATCCGATACTTCGACCCCTCAACTGGCGTCGCTCTTGCCAGGACGGAAGAGATCATTTGGTTCTTTGTTCAAAGGATGAGCGACACCACCATAAGTATTACATCCGGCCTATCGCTGTTGGCGGCAATCACGATCGTGATTATCGTATCCGTCCGGCCCTTGGAGCACCATGAAAGCCGATAAACTCCTCGAAGAACTTACAGCCATTGCCAAGGGATTGGGCTACACGGTCCGCCGTGAAACCGGCACATTTCGTGGTGGCGCTTGCGTTCTGCACGAACAGCGCCTGATCGTTGTCAACAAAAGTATGCCGCCAGAGGCAGCAGCCGTTATCGTTGCTCGTGGATTGGCGCGTCTTGCCGTGGATGACCAATTCCTGAAACCCGCAGTACGCGAAATCATAGGGCGAGAACGTGCGTGGCTGGATAGCCACCCGGAAGTACGCATCGAAATCAACGGTGCTGCCCCCGAAGGGTCTATCACCGAGGAGCAGGCATGACGGCGTCCTCATCCGCAACCAAATGCGCTACAGTGGCCATCGTGGGACGCCCCAATGCAGGGAAGTCCACGCTCTTGAATGCCATCCTGGGGACGAAGCTCAGTATTGTGACGCCGAAGCCCCAGACTACCCGGAAGCGTGTTCATGGCATCTACACCACTGAATCCACGCAACTGATTTTCATCGACACACCCGGAATCCTTGCGCCCCGATACCGCATGCAGAAGAGCATGATGGGATACGTGGACGCATCGTTGGATGAGGCAGACGTCGTCGTCGTCGTCGTTGACGTTCTCAAGGCAGTCGAGCGGAAAGACATCACGGATTCGTTGCTCTGGCCCATGCTTGAGCGTCGCAAGAAACCTACGGTACTTGTCTTCAACAAAATGGATGCACTGGGAGTCCGCAAGGAAGCGCTCCCGTTGATGGAACAGGCCCGATTGAGCGGACTATTTGCAAAGGCTATCGCCATAGCGGCGGCGGACAACACGTACGTCGAAGACCTCTTGGCCATACTCTGCGAGTTGGCCCCCGAGGGACCGTTCGTGTTTGATGCCGATACGCTGTCCGACCAACCCGAGCGTTTTTTTGTTGGCGAGATGATTCGCGAAGTGGTATTTCATCGCTTCAAGGACGAGATTCCCTACGCCACGGATGTGTCGATTGTGGAGTTCAAGGAACGTGAAGAAGGCAAGTGGTATATCGCAGCCGACATCATCGTCGAGCGCGACACGCAAAAGGCCATTCTGATTGGCGCAAAAGGGACGGCCTTGAAGCGGGTGGGCGAAGAAGCGCGCCAAGCCATCGAGGCCCATCTGGAGCAAGGTGTTTATTTGGAGCTCTTTGTGAAGGTTCGTTCGGACTGGCGCAATGACCGCACCCAACTTGCGTCACTGGGGTACTGATGAAGAACCTATTTCACCGACTGACAAATTTCCTTCGTGTGGCAGGGCCCCTTGCCATTGTGGTACTGGTTGGAATTGGCTGTTCGTCTACGGAATCGGTGCAGGTGCCCAAGTCCGCAGAGGATGTTTTTAAGGAAGGCATGTCTGCTTTCAACGACGGAAACTGGATGGAAGCACAGTCGAAGTTCGACATCATCAAGCTTCAATTTCCAGCTTCACCTTTTGCCGACGATGCACAGTTTCATCTGGCAGAGATAAACTATAAACGAGGCGAGTATATCCTTGCGGCGTTCAACTATGCCCTCGTTCGCCGAACGTTTCCGTCGAGCGAGTATGCGAAGGAGGCGCTCTTGAAGTCGGCAGATTGTTATTTCGAGTTGGCCCCGCCACCGGATCGCGATCAAGAGTACACTCGAAAGGCCATACAAGCATATGGTGAGTTCCAGACCGTTTATCCTCAGGATTCGCTCGCTCTCATCGCATTGAAGCGGATTGTGGAGCTTCGCGGACGCCTGGCTCGCAAGCAGCTCGACGCGGCCGAGCACTATGTACGGACGTTATCGTATCGTGCAGCGATCGTGTATTACGATGCCGTCATCGAAGAGTTTGCAGACACGGACGTCTACGAAGACGCCGTCATCGGCAAACTTGACGTCCTGCTTCTTCAGAAGAAATATGACGATGCCCGGGCTACGGTTGCCGCGTACCGACGCACGGTACGGGACTCCCGTCGAGCATCGGAAATTGAACAACGTGCGTCTCAGATTCCATAACCATGTCAACTGGCATCAAACGTCCCTGCGATTCCGAGGTGTGGATGACCCATCTCGTATTGCCCAACGATACCAACCAACTTGGCAATCTGTTGGGTGGCAAGCTCATGCATTGGATTGATATTGCAGCCGCGTTAACCGCAATGCGTCATTCATCGCGCGTATGTGTAACGGCCAGTGTCGACGAAATCAGCTTCAACGAGCCCATCAAGTTGGGCCACATGGTCATCATCCGCAGCGTGATTACACGAGCGTTCCGAACCTCCATGGAGATTTTCGTTGAGGTGTGGCGCGAGGATCCATTGAACGGCACGCGAACGCATACGTCCAACGCGTTCCTGACGTTTGTTGGCATCGACCAATACGGCAAGCCCTTGCCAGCGCCACCATTGCAGCCCGACTCCAAGGAAGAGGAGGAACGGTTCGAAGAGGCAGCCATCCGGCGCGAGGCGCGGCTCCGCTACCGCGAGACCATCAAGGCACGACGCGGATGACGGCCAGGCGCTCCATCGTTGCCATGATTGCACTGCTTGTGCAGTGTATGTCGGTCATGGCCGATGACCTCCCCCTCGTGCGGGGGATACGAGCGTACGGGGGGCGCGACGAACGCCTACCACCCGTCCTCCTGATGGAGAGCCAACAATCGTCGGGCCGAACTTCTCCCGTGGGCTCCTCCTCGGTTACGATTGAATTCGACATTGCCCACAGTACCATCCCCAATCTCTATGCGCGCATCTTCCATTGCGCTCCCGATTGGACGGAGGACGCCAACGGCTTCATCAATGATGTCACGAATCGAACCATGCTGATTGACTGGAGCGTTGCCCCTCAACGTTCTCGATGGTTCAACTACCGTGGGCGCATCGAACTGCCCAATCCACAGCTACGCATACGGTTCAGTGGTAATTGGGTGTTCCGATTATATGACTTGGACACGGACAAGCAACTGGCTGAACAGCGATTCTTTGTTGTTGAGCCTATGGCGGATGCCACAATGAACATGATGACGGAGTTTTATGAACCGCGATTCCGCGTCAGCGGCACTGGATTGTTGCTCGAAACATGGGTTTCGTCTAGAACGCGTGCACTCGTGGAAGGCCTGCAGCAAACGGTGGCCACATATCGCACGCATCGATGGTACGAACCCTTCATCATCACCCAATCTTCGTCGCTTCAGGTACAAAACCCACCACAAGCTGGTACGAACGTTATGGGCATGCTGGCTGCCAACAAGGTCTATCGTGTCGGGCCCGTGCCAGCCGAAAACGAGTACCGGATTCTTGAAGCGGATAACACAGGATTTTTCCCTCCAACGGGACAGCCCATTCGCTTACCCTTGAGTGACCTTCCGCGAAACGGTTCGTTTCTGCAGCGTGCCACCGACGGTGCTTTGATTACGTCGATGGTAAGTAGTTCGGACGATGAATACGTGGCTATAGAATTCATGCTGGATCCCGTTCCGTTTGGCGAAATCGACCGTGACGTTTTTTTGGTTGGAAGTTTCAACAGTTGGAAACCCGACAGAACCTGGCAAATGTCGTTTGACGATGATTTGCGCCTCTATCGATTACGGCAGTGGGTTCGGCGTGGCCGCCATAATTACCTGTATGGGTCTGGAACACTGGATGCCGACAATGGCACGGTACGCGACCTCAGTTTCGAAGAATTCGAAGGAAATACAGCTGCGGCAGGCCATGGCTTCATCTCGTTTGTCTACTATCGCGTCCAGGACTTTGGTGGCTACGACGGTATTATTGCTGTAGCCACAAGCAACATGTATCAAAGCCGATAGCCCTCCATGTCGAATCGCCATCATGCCGTCACCGACTCTTCGCGTCCCGACGATCTAGACGCAGCCTTGCGTCCAGCACGTTTCGAGGAGTTTACAGGCCAACCCAAGATCGTCGACAACCTGCGAATTTTTATCGCCGCTGCAAAGCAACGCGGTGAGTCACTGGATCACGTACTGCTTACTGGCCCACCCGGTCTTGGCAAAACCACGCTAAGCCACATTATTGCCCGCGAAATGGGCACGGCCATTAAAATTACCTCTGGCCCTGTCTTGGAAAAACCCGGCGACCTTGCGGGGATTTTAACAAGCCTTGACGAAGGGGACGTGCTGTTCATCGACGAAATCCATCGTCTCTCGGCCGTCGTGGAAGAATACTTGTATTCGGCCATGGAGGATTTCCGCCTGGACATCATGATCGACTCTGGGCCGGCAGCGCGAAGTGTTCAACTCTCGCTGCCACGATTTACGCTGGTAGGAGCAACAACACGTCAAGGACTCCTCACAGCACCGCTTCGTAGCCGTTTTGGTGTGGTCAACCGTCTCGAGTATTATTCTGCCGCCGATCTCCAGCACGTCATTCTCCGGTCCGCTACCGTCCTCGGTGTTTCACTTGACGTGGAAGGGGCCTCGGAGCTGGCGCGTCGTGCGCGCGGCACCCCTCGGATCGCCAATCGGCTACTGCGGCGCACGCGTGATTTCGCCCAAGTGAAAGGCGATGGCACGATAACGAAGGCCATTGCCAGAATGGCGTTGGAGGCCCTTGAAGTTGACGAATATGGCCTTGATGAAATGGATGGTCGCATTCTAACGGCCGTTATTGACAAGTTTGGCGGAGGCCCCGTAGGAATTGGCACGATTGCTGTTGCTGTTGGAGAAGATACAGGCACTCTCGAAGAAGTCTATGAGCCCTTCCTGATCCAGCAAGGATTCTTGCAGCGTACCCCAAGGGGTCGTATTGCAACGGCATCGGCTTACCGCCATCTGGGCCGTACACTTCCACCTCAACCTCAGGATCTCTTCGGAGAGACTTCATGATGAAACGTCTTTGGTCAGTAATGTTGCTCTTGTCCATGGCAGCTTCGTTGGCAACGGCACAACCCAAGGGTACTGCTAGTCTTCTGGGAACATATACCCGCATACAGGTAGCAGTTGCCGACCTTCCGCAGTCCATGGCTTGGTATGCTCGGCTTGGCTTTTTTCCTGTAAAGGGTAGCGAGAAGTCGGACTCCGTCTTGACGGTCTCCGACAATCAAACGCTGCTCACACTCACCACGAGCAAGGTTCCATCGCCCGTTGTCGTCTTTAGGAACGACAATCTCAAGGCACTCTACGACACACTGCAAGCATTGGGCGTGCGGGTACAAGCCGACCTTGCAGGTCCAACCTATCGCGAACTCAGGCTAACATCGCCAGCAGGCATCTATATTCTTGTACGACCATCGACGGTGGAGCCAGCCCTTGCGATATTGAACGGTGAGAACATCATGTGTGGCAGGCTGACCGAGTTAAGCATCAATGTTCAGCAGTTCCAGCAGGAGCTGAACTGGTGGACGGAACTCGGATTGGGCATAACCCGTCAGGGCACGGAGCCGTACATCTTTGGCTACGTTAGTGATGGAGCACTTACCCTTAGCTTTCACGTCAACAAAGAAATCCCGTCACTGGCCCTTACCTATTTCGCCAAGGATATGGAGCAACGCATCGATCGCATCAAAAAGAGCGGCATCACGCCGATCGACGAAATCCCTACGGCAGATAATCGTATCGCTAATGCCATATTCAGAAGTGACGATGGCCAATTGATCATGCTGTTCGAAGAAGCCAAATAGAACTATTCAGAAACCCCACCCTCACACCAACTCCACGGGCACTGCACCAATGTCGAAGGAAATTACATCTCGAGCTACGGACTATTCACAATGGTATATCGACCTTGTACGTAAGGCCGGTCTTGCAGACTACTCAGCGGTAAAAGGCTGCATGGTCATCAAACCATATGGATTTGCCATATGGGAGAACATGCGCGACACTTTGGACCGTATGTTCAAGGATACGGGCCACGTCAATGCATATTTCCCTCTCTTCATCCCCAAGAGTTTCCTCAGCCGCGAAGCAGCTCACGTCGAAGGGTTCGCAAAGGAGTGCGCTGTTGTCACCCACTACAGGCTGAAGAACGACCCCAACGGTGCTGGCGTGGTTGTCGACCCCGAGGCAAAGCTCGAAGAAGAGCTCATCGTACGCCCAACGTCGGAGACAATCATTTGGAACACGTACAAGGATTGGATCCAAAGCTATCGCGACCTACCCTTGCTTATCAACCAGTGGGCAAACGTCGTACGCTGGGAAATGCGCACGCGCTTGTTCTTGCGCACTGCCGAGTTCTTGTGGCAAGAGGGCCATACAGCGCATGCAACGGCGGAAGAAGCTATTGAAGAAACACGGCGCATGCTGGACGTCTATGCAACCTTCGCCGAAGAGTGGATGGCACTCCCAGTTGTCAAAGGTGTTAAGTCTGCCAACGAACGCTTTGCAGGTGCCGAAGACACGTACTGTATCGAAGCATTGATGCAAGATGGCAAAGCCCTACAGGCAGGAACGTCTCATTTCCTAGGCCAGAATTTCGCAAAAGCCTTTGACGTGCAGTTCTCAACCAAGGACAACACGTTGGACTATGTCTGGGCAACATCGTGGGGTGTTTCCACTCGGTTGATGGGTGCATTGGTTATGGCGCATAGTGACGATGACGGACTGATAATTCCACCGAAACTTGCTCCCCACCAAGTTGTGATCGTCCCAATTCCAAAGCCTCTCCCAGAACTTCAGGAGGTTGCCAGCCGTATCGCAGACGAGCTGCGGGCAGTTGGTGTGCGCGTCAAGATCGACAACGACGATCAAAGCAGGCCAGGGTTCAAATTCGCCGAGTATGAGAAGCTCGGCATACCAGTTCGATTAGGACTAGGAGCTCGCGATCTGGCAAATGGCACGATTGAGGTCGCACGCCGTGACACCAAGGAAAAGTCTCAAGTACCTGTCGAAGGGCTTGCGGCCTATATCACAGCGCTTCTCGACGACATTCAACGGTCCATGTTTGAACGCGCCAAGGCCTACCGCGACGACCACATCACGCGCGTTGACACGTGGGAAGAGTTTGTCGAAACGCTTGATACCAAGGGTGGATTCATCAGTGCCCACTGGGATGGAACACCAGAAACAGAAGACCGCATCAAGGATGAGACCAAGGCCACGATCAGGTGTATTCCCTTGGACAACCCTGCGGAGGCTGGACACTGCATTCGCACTGGAAAGCCAAGTACGCAACGCGTCTTGTTTGCACGAGCATACTAACTGTAGATCTCATGCCCAATCAACGTGGCCGTTCCCACATCAGGGAACGGCCACGATTGTTTTTATCAAGGGACATACAATTGGCGAGCCTCCTGGAGCGAGAGCGCTCGCCGATATATTCGAACATCATCCATGATCATGTCAATGGTTGTAATGGACTCTGGCATGGTTGACGGCACATTACCAAGCCGAAATGGGGCCTCGGACGTTGTCGGTCTATTCTCTCCTGCGATTGGTCCGTCGACATGGACGCGACCGTTTACCATAAGGAATACCGTAGTGTCCGACCATGATGCAACAACGTGAAACCATTCGCCGATGGGAGTCAACGGGCCGTCAATGCGTTGATACGCAGCCCAAGAATTCGTATGGTACGAACAATTCAGCCTACCATTTTCCAGGAAGAGGTCCCAGCCTTCTCCACTTGGATGCACATATTTCCCAAGGAACGGTGTATATCCGTGACGCTGGTCTTTCGGTATGTAGAACCAGCCTTCTACCGTTATTGGAAATGCAGAAAATGCGCTGGATGGCTCAACATCCATGAGCAGCCCGTTCACCATTGCCATAGCTTTCCTGGCGGCTCCATAACGATTCCTCGCAGCCTGTCCATAAACCACCGAGGCATGAAGGGCATTCGGACCAGCATCAAGGCCATCACCGTCCAATCGATAGAATGCTATCAGATCAGCATGCATGGTATCCCCGTGATCAGTCGACGATGCCAGTACGAGGTCTGCGGCAACGTCTGAGCCAACCCCAACGGCAACCGTGACGCCGGGAGATGTTCGCCCATTGTAGGACGCCTTGACGACATATTCACCTTCGGGGATGTCTTCAAGAACATATCCGTCTTCACCCGTAATAACAACACTCGTCGGCGGAACAGTAGAAACTTGGGCTCCAGTTATGAGTGTGCGGCCGTCAGAATCAAAGACGCGACCACGAATACTGATGCGTTGAGGGTCAGGCCCCCAATCACAACCAGGAAGTATCGCAAGCACACTCCACATCATCACGAATAGATATCGCATCTCAACCTCCATGTTTCGAGAGTACCGATTGGCCCGAAGGTAACCAATCAACATTTCAACCAGATGCAAAACGCGAAGGGCCCGTCTCAAGACAGGCCCAGGCTTCGCATGCTTCCAGATGACACTCCAGAATTTGACAAGGCGTGCTATCGATGATCAGCGATGAATCACCATCATCGTTCTGGCACTACCAGTATGTACTGCATAGGTTCCCGTCTGCAGGTTCGCCACAGGTATCGTCCCTGATGTATATCCCGAGGCAACAATTTGGCCAACATTGTCCACGATGCTATACTGCCCAACGTGCGTCATGTTGTTCAGCATCAACGTTACTTCCGTGGAGGCAGGGTTGGGAGCGACACGTAGGACCTGTGGTGTCCCTTGAGCTACAACAGCGCGCAGTCCGCCAGCGAAACAATGTCCCGCCATCCGTATCGTTCCGTCGACTGCCGTAATGGTGGCCGGCAGTGAGAATACAACGTCACTCACCGCAACGGTAGTTACCGTGTCGGGACCAAGGAGCGCTAGCATGGGGATCGTCAACACGTCGTCAGCTTCGTCCTCGAGGGCTCTTGTAATCGTTACCGTACGCATTGGCGAGACGTCGTTTGTCCACGTCCTGGAATCCTCGGGCACCATAAACAGCGTGGAGTATCGCAACCCCACTGTCATAGAGTCGATGCCTTGCAGCCGCAGTTGCGACATCGGTGGATCTGTAACGACACGCAGGGTGTCGGCACCTACCGATGCTACAGAGAACGTAGCATCAAGCACTCGAACAGTAACGGCGGAGGAGGACGTAGGCACCAACAGGACTGTATCGCTGGTAGCACAGGAGCCGGTTAGAGCACGAAGGGAAACAGAGCCAGACTGGCGAGGTATGCGAACACGGACGTTCAAGCGTTGTCCTGCCTGCACCTGAGCAGGAAAGGCAGGCTCGGCCGAAAGAACGGTCGCTGTTCCTGCAATGACGTCGATATCCGTCACCAGCACGGACTCCGTTCCGCTGACCTGGAAGGTGATTTCGACGTCGCTTGACGTTTCGCCTTGATCGAAGCGGATCGTATCGGCTGACTGCAGGCGAGACGATGGCAGCACGTCGAACTTTGTACGAACGAAGGTACCACCTGCACCCTCAACCTGAACGGCAATGACATAACTTCCTGGAGGCAGATCAGGAACGTTAAACCGAGCCTGACCGGAAGTAGCGAGGACCGAAGCAACAAGTAGCGTCGTGTCTTCACCTGCTAGGTACAGGCTGGCGCGCTTCTGGCTAGGGCCGCTATAGTTCCACCGGACGTCAACTGGCGTCCCTACACACCCTACACTAGGTGACTCTGCAAGGTTGTCGATTGCATAGGGTGAATATGTAAACACAACACCGACTGCAAACCCGGGATTGTCTGTTTGGTAGGCATTCGCAGTCGTTGGAAAGTTCAAGGAACGCGTCTGCGTGCCAACGAGCAAGAGCGAATCACTGGTAACGACCATGCCGCCAGAAATGGGACTTGTAATGGCCCCCTCTTGGTCCGATCCTCCAATAAATGTCGAGAACAGGATACTGTCCCAATAATAGGATGATTGCAACTATACATGATCTCGAGTGGAAAGTCGCTTCTCGCTCTTTCATTTTCATTATTTTTGCGAC
>JALOMA010000193.1 GCA_025455735.1 Candidatus Kapaibacterium sp. | reverse complement strand
CGGATCATTCCTGCGATCGAAGTAGATCGTGAGAAGGTTCTCACATCAACGGAGGCGATGTTGCAGCAGAAGATGCCGTCGTCCTTGATAGTAATCGGTTCCGGCGCCATTGGCGTCGAGTTTGCCTACTTCTACAACGCCTATGGTGCAAAGGTGACCATCATCGAAATGATGGATCGCATTTTGCCCGTTGAAGATGAAGATGTGTCCAAGGAGCTGAAGAAGACCTTCGAGCGCGAAGGCATGAGCATCTTGACGGAGACCAAGGTTGTGAGCGCCAAGCGCAAGGGCGACGGCGTTGAAGTGGTTATCGAAAAGAAGGATGGAACGAAGGAAACTCTCTCCGCCGATCTAGCGCTCAATGCCATTGGAGTACAAGCGAACATTGAGAACATCGGCGTTGAAAATGTAGGTATTGCCACCGAACGAGGATGGATCAAGGTTGACAAGTACATGCAGACGAACGTCCCAGGCATCTATGCCGTTGGAGACATTGCCGGTGCACCTTGGCTGGCCCATAAGGCAACCTTTGAAGGTGTCGTGGCTGCCGAACATCTGGCTGGGCATCACACGGATGGGGTGAACTATAACAACATTCCTGGCTGTACGTACTGCCAGCCCCAGGTTGCATCGATTGGCTTGACAGAGAAGAAGGCGAAGGAAGCTGGTTATGAAGTGAAAGTCGGCAAGTTTCCGTTCACAGCTTCAGGGAAGGCCCATGGCATTGGCAAGCCGCAAGGATTTGTCAAGCTCGTATTCGAGGCGAAGTACGGAGAACTGCTTGGCGCTCATATGATCGGTCCTGATGTTACAGAGCTATTGGCAGAGATGGGACTGGCACGTGAACTCGGTGCTACAGGGCCCGCAATATTCAAGACCATGCATGCCCATCCAACGCTCTCGGAAGCGATCATGGAGTCGGCTGCCATTGCATGGGATGAAGCCGTCAATTTCTAATGATTGTTGACGATTGGCACACCATTGAATTCATGGAAGGATGGCGTCGACAACGTGAGTATGTCGACGCCATCCTTCATGACCAAGCCGAAGACTGTCTGGCGTTCTGCGAACATCCAGCCGTCATCACATTGGGGAAACGCACGCAAAAGGGCAGTGTGCTCGTGGATCGCCACGAGCTAGCGTCTAGAGGGGTCGCAGTCATCGATGTCGATAGGGGGGGAGAAGCCACCGTCCATAACCAAGGCCAGCTTGTCGGATATCCGATGGTTCTCCTTTCCAGGCACAAAGAAGACCTTCACTGGTTCCTACGGACCCTTGAACAGTGCATCATCGATGCTCTGGATGTCTTCCATGTGAAAGCCCACCGTGTCGACGGGAGAACGGGCGTATGGGTAGACGGACATCGAAAAATTTGCGCTATTGGTATTCACTGCACGCGATGGGTTACCTACCATGGCTTTGCATTGAATGTATCCAACGACCTTGCACTCTTCAAATCCGTTATCCCATGTGGCATTCACGACGCCGACGTGACGAGCATAGCCCTAGAATCTTCGTCCGACATTTCCCTGTCGGCTGTCAAAGAATCGGTATCCCATCACTTTCAAAAACACTTTAGTTGAACGCAGGATGAGCTTTAATATCAGAGGCTTGCTGTGATTGAACGAACGATTTTCAGGTCCATGACCAACAATGTGGAAAACGCTGTGGATAACTCCAGGTGCTTATCAGACAAGGGTTTACGGTAAAAGTCGGGGGGGAGGATTGCGTGAGAGCTTCAATTGCTGTAGCTTTGTATTGTTCGACGACGCGGGAATAGCTCAGTTGGTAGAGCACAACCTTGCCAAGGTTGGGGTCGCGAGTTCGAGTCTCGTTTCCCGCTCAACGACGCGAGTCGTTACTTCCTCTTTATGCTGCATGCCTTGCCGTCAATTCCCCCCGATGGCGAGGCATTTTTTTGTTTCCAACGTGTGCCGTTTCAGTCGAGCACCATGAGAGAGCAGGGGTACGGGTTAAGAGGTAACATTTTTCAGTGTGGTGAAACAATACTGGCACGGGCTCGCGTCATTACGATATTCGTGCCTGGGAAGAGCACAATCACGCGCAGTTGATCGAATGAATCGTATGAAACATGTACCAAGAATAGCAGACGTTTCGGCACTAGCTCACACGTGGCTTGTCATGACCGTGGCCCTTGTGCTGTCCTCTCCACTTGCTGCACAGGTGCGTGACGATAGAGGTGTTGCCATTCTCCACGCGACACAGCAGGAATTGCGGATGTCCGTTCGCACTCCAAGCGGTCTGTTTTCGCTTACCAAGGGTTCATATGTGCCTGCCGACCCGGACGTCCGACTTGTGACGTATCAGCGCGAAAACCTTCGTGCTCTCGTGTGGACCGTTACGGTCTTGTTGCCAGAGGGTACGGAGCTGTTTGGAATCACGACTAAAGCTGAGGGAGACCGCAGCAACGCTGTCGTATGCCAAACCGATGATGCCACCGTGGACATGCATGTGCCTAGCATCGCCAAAGCGCACATCCGCGAGTGGTCCGCGGGACGTGCTGTCGTTGATGTGGACCTTACCGTTGCCCTTACGGAAGGCGACACGACGATCGTACGTACGGCCTTTGACGTGGTCTTGGCACTGCGGCCAGCACGGGGCAAGAGCCCGAACAAAGAGGCTGAGCGTGTTCAGAACGTACCGCGCCTTGGTTCCGTTTTTCGAATTCCCGTTGAACGCACGGGTATCTATCGAATCAGTGCGGAGACGCTTCGTAATGCTGGAATTGGGACGGATGCCGCGACTGCCCGGACGCTTCGACTGTTCGGAACGGGCGGTCTACCCTTGCGGGAAAGTATGGTCGAGCTTGATAGAGCCGCCAACCTGATCGAGCAGCCCATCATCGTCAACACGAATAGTGATGGAACGATCCGCGACATTGAGTTCTTTGGTGTTTCAACGCGTGGTTTCGAGAGAGCTCAGTTCAATCGGATTTCACACTTTTTGAATCCCTATGCCAACCAAGGAGCATATATCCTTGCCACCAGCTCCTCCGAAGGCTTGAGAGCAACGCCAAAGGCTCCGCCCTCTGGAGATGCACAGCGGGCCACGTCGGCAGTAACGGGAGTCTTTTGGGAAGAAGACGTCGTAAATCCTTACAATGACGGTAGCGGACGTCGCTGGTTTGGCAAGTCGATCGAGAACGGAGGATCAGTCACCATTACGACTCAGCTGCCGGGCCTGCGCCCGGGGGATACCATTCAATACGTTCTGGCTTCTGCACATAGAGATGGGACTAGCCCGGACGCCGGCGTTCATACCATGACCTTCACCGAACAGGGGACACCCCTAGCGCGTGAGCAATTGCGGAACATCCCCGAGTATATCGATATGTACTTCGATTCGACGCATGCCGTTCTACCCTCGAACAGGCTTGCGGACAGCCGATCGGTCATTCGCGCGACCTATCAGAGCGCCAATCGTAACGCGTCGGGGAATCTCGACTATATCGAGATACAGTATCCACGTGAGTTGGTGGCGCATGACAACACGTTCGAGTTTTGGTCCAGGCCCAACCAGACAGGCATAACCGAATGGATGATCAACGGCTTCTCGGGTAGTATTCTTGGATTTGATGTAACCGACCTTACCTCTCCCGTACTTGTGCAAAATTCCGCTACGACGGGTGGTATCTTTCGCTTGGTCGATTCTATAGCCTCCGGGCAGCGCCGGCAATACTTTGTCTCTGGTTCACGCATCGATGCACGTCTCGATCGCATTCCCTGGGAGAATCTACGGACGGATTTTGGTCCGTTTAATGCCATCGTTCTTGCCGATGAAAGCCATCTTGAGTCCGCCCGTGAGTATGCAGCTTACCGTTCAACAGTCGACAATCTTCGCGTCGGCGTTGTTTCGGTTCAACAAGTCTTGCGAGAGTTTTCTTCAGGGAACACGGATCCAACGGCCATTCGAGCCTTCCTGCGATTCGCATATCGTACTTGGTCGACCAAACCTGGTTATGTCGTTTTCTGGGGAGACAGCCACTTCGACTATCGCGGTATTTCGACGTCAGCGCCCAACTTTATCATGACCTACCAAGGGCCCGAACCCGATGCTCCGACAAGTGGAACGCGTTCATTCAGCACAGATGACTACTTCGTGCGTATTGACGGTGGTGATAACGATCGTGCTCCTGACATGGCAATTGGTAGACTGCCCGTAACGTCAAATGACGTAGGCAGGAAGTTGCTGGCAAAAATCCGATCGTATGAAGAACAGGCCGCCACCGATGACTGGAGGACAAGAATACTCCTCATCGCCGATGACTCTGAAGGGGACCCAAACAAAAGCCCAGAACAGACCCTTCATTCAGGACAAAGTGAAGAACTTGACAGCACGGCCATTCCTTCTGATTTGATAACGTCCAAAGTGTATATGGCTGCATACTCTCCAGAGAATGTACCACGCGGACGTCGCAAGCCAGGCGCTACACAAGACATACTCTCCAACGTCAATACGACTGGGTCCCTGGTGGTTAACTGGGTCGGCCATGGTAATCCACGGGTTTGGGCACATGAGAACATTTTTGTTCGCGAAACGACCATCCCGCAAATGACCAATCGTACCAAGCCATTCTTCCTGACGGCTGCTACGTGCGACTTTGCCAGATTCGATATGGCCAACATTCAGTCTGGAGCGGAAGAGTTGTTGTTGAGCGAAATAGGTGGAGCAATCGGAGTCTTCTCCGCATCCCGCGTGGTTTTTTCCATCAATAATGCTGCACTCAATCGGGCGTTTTACAGGGAGTTGTGGGCAAAGGAACCCGATGGACACTATCCGCGCCTTGGTGATGCCTTACTCAGAACGAAGGCCATATACAATTCAGACAACGACGAGAAGTTCCTTCTCCTGGGCGATCCTCTTCTGCGTCTCCT
>JALOMA010000192.1 GCA_025455735.1 Candidatus Kapaibacterium sp. | reverse complement strand
AGCTGCATCTACGGCCTGGCGTTTCATGGCCATGAAGTCGACAAGCGTGTTGTCAAGATCGAAAACAACGGCGCGAATGGCACCCATAGATCCTCCAAAGTTCGATGCAAAGGTACGAACCGAGCGACGACAGCGCCGTATCTTTGCCAACACAAATACAGGAGATATACAATGTCATTATCAGAGCGGATTACAGCAGACATGAAAGCGGCCATGAAGAATGGTGACAAGCTCCGACTTGAAACAGTCCGCGCCGTTCGTGCAGCTATTTTGGAATTCGAGAAGGCGGGTTACGACACGGCGATGACATTCGACGACGAGGTGCGAATTCTGAACGCTGCTGTCAAGAAACGCAGAGACGCCATAGAGATGTATCAGAAAGCTGGTCGGTTGGAGTTGGCCACCAAAGAACAGCAGGAACTGGACATCATCATGGAGTATCTACCTCAACAATTGTCCGAAGATGACATTCGTTCGGAGCTACAGAAACTTGTTGAGAGCCTGGAAGTCACAGGTCCGACAGGCTACGGTAAGCTTATGGGAGCAGCCACCAAACAGCTGAAGGGCCGTGCCGACGGCGCAGCCATTCAGCGAATTGCGAAAGAACTTTTGGGTTCATAACCCTTGACTATGACGAACACTGAAGCGACTCTTAGCTGGACAACACTGGAAGAACTGGACCTGGGCAAGGTTCTATCACGCGTAGCTACGTATTGCATGACGGAGATGGGGGCCGAAGCCGTACTGGCTATGAAGCCCGTATTTGACGTCCAACAGTTGCGCACCGATCTTGATCGCGTGCAGGAGGCTGTTGATGTGTCAGCGGAGGGCGAGTTTGTCCCTTTCGAACGACTGCGCGACGTTCGTCCGCTGCTGAAGAAGTCCCGAATAGAAGGGAATTATCTGTCGGCATCGGAGTTGATCGCCATCGGAGAGGTGCTGACTGCATCGCGGACACTGAAGCGATACTTTGGAGAGCGCGGGGCGAAGTCTCCTAACTTGTTGATGATGATTGCAGAACTTGTCGATGATCGAATGCTCGAAAAGCACATTAGCGACGCCATCGACGAGTCGGGAACAGTACGGGACAATGCCAGCCGGGAGCTTTTGTCGATCAGGCGAGACATTCACGAGCTTTCAGCTCGCTTGCGAACTCGACTTCAACGCATGTTGAAGAAGTTCGGCGAAGAGGAACTGCTCCAAGATGAATTCGTGACTCAACGGGACGGACGATTCGTGCTACCTGTCCGCGTTGAGAATAAGCGTAGCGTCCCTGGCATCATTCATGGCGTGTCGGCGTCTGGGGGAACGGTGTTCCTCGAACCAGCGGAAACGTTCGAGATGAACAACGATCTATCCATTCTGCACAATCAAGAACTTCGCGAGATTCAGCGAATTCTGACAACGCTGACGGCGGAAGTGGGCTCAGTCTCGTATGCCTTGGAAGCGAGCTTTGCTACCCTGATCGAATTCGATACGATTCTCGCCCGAGCACGGTATGCCTTGGAATATGGAGGTCTCAAACCAGAGATCTGGGACGATGATGCTATTGAAATGGTTCGCGTGCAACATCCGATACTCCGACACGCCGCAGGCCGAAATCCAGCAGCAGTTGTGCCATTGAGCGTATCGTTTGACGCAACAACGCGAGGCATTTTGATATCGGGACCGAATGCTGGTGGCAAAACCGTGGCGATGAAAACCATCGGATTGACACTAGCTATGGCTCAATCCGGTGTGTTCCCATTGGGTGTCTGCAGAACGTCATTACGGCGCGTGTTCAGTGCCATTGGTGATCATCAGAGTATAGATTCCAACCTGTCGACGTTCTCATCACAGATCATCCGCCTCCGGGACATTTTGTCCTTCTGTGGATCCGATGCTCTGGTGCTCATCGACGAGATTTGCGCGGGAACTGATCCTGCCGAAGGTGGGGCCCTGGCGGCTGGAATTCTCGATTCCTTGATTGAACGCAAGGCCTGTTTCGTTGTCACGACGCACCAGTCGTCCTTAAAGCAATATGCCCTGTCAAGGACGGCAATACGGAATGCGTCGTTGGCGTTCGATGAATCGCGTATGCAGCCAACGTTTCAGTTTCTCAATGATGTTCCAGGGAACAGTTATGCCTTTGTTCTTGCCCAAAACGTTGGACTGCCGGACGTTGTGCTCTCGCGGGCGCGTTCTTATCTCGGCAATCGCCACGATGAGCTCGAACAGAGCATAGCGGCCATGCAGCGTTTTCGGACGGAAGCGGAGGAGCAGTATCGTATAGCGAATGAGGAGCGTGCCAAAGCCGACCGGCTCAAGAAGGACTTCGAGGAGCGTCTCCACGATGTGAAAGTCCGAAAGGCAAAGCTCGTTGACGAGGCGCGAATCGAAGCTCAGGAGATTCTCCGCAAGGCTCAGGCCTTGGTGGAGAACACGATCCGCGAAGTTCGCGAATCCCAGAAGTCGCCAACGGAAATCAAAAAGACCTTTGCTCTGGAAAAACAAGCTCTTACGGAGCGTCCCGCACCGCCAACCAGGGATGTCGAGATGGAGACCGACGTCGTATCAGGGCCCCTTGCCGAAGGTATGATGGTCGTTGTTGACGGAACATCGAACGTTGGCACGATCATAAGTATTGATCAAAGGTCACAGCAGGCAGTTGTTGAGGTTAACGGTATGAAGTTCCGCTTTGCAAGCAACGTTCTCAGGCCAGCGTCCAAGAAACAGATTCCGAAGCGGGACAGTTCGGTGTTCATGAAGTTCGACTCACGTTCAAGCTGTGACGTTCGAGGCCAACGTGCAGATGAGGCCTTGAAAGAAGTCGAAGGATTCTTGTCCGATGCCGTCCTTGGCAATCTTACCCATGCTACGATCATACATGGCAAGGGTACGGGAGCCCTTCGCAAGGTCCTTCATGACTACCTTCGCGACCATTCCCAAGTGCGATCCTTCCGGAACGGTACCATCGAGGAAGGCGGAGAAGGTATTACCGTTGTAGAAATGCGATAGCATTACAGGCAGCGTAGAGGTGGTATCTTTGCCACCATGTTTCGAAAAATCCTGATTGCGAATCGAGGCGAGATCGCCCTCCGTATCATGCGTACCTGCAAGGGCATGGGCATTGCCACCGTTGCCGTGTACTCGGAAGCAGATGAAGCGTCCCTTCACGTGAAGATGGCCGACGAAGCCGTTGCCATCGGTGGCTATACCCCACGTGAGTCCTACCTTATTCCGGATAAGATCCTCGAGGCGGCAAGGCAAACAGGAGCGGATGCTATCCATCCTGGGTACGGCTTCTTGAGCGAGAATGCGGAGTTTGCCAAGGCAGTTGCAGCGACGGGAATGACCTTCATTGGACCGTCACCTGAGGCGATAGCCATGTTGGGTGACAAGACCGCTGCTCGAGAGCTGGCCATCAAAGCAGATGTTCCTATCGCTCCGGGATCCTATGGGGCAGTGGAGACGTTTGAACAGGCGCAAGACCTTCTCGACATCATCGGTTATCCCGTCATCATCAAGGCTGCGGCTGGCGGTGGCGGCAAAGGGATGCGTATTGTCGAAGCACCAGATGAGCTACGCAGCGCTTTCAGTGCGGCACAATCGGAGGCGTTGACGTCCTTTGGTGATGGTCGTGTATTCATCGAGCGCTACATCATGCAACCTCGACACATTGAAATACAAATCCTCGCCGATCAACATGGCAACGTGCTGTATTTCCCTGAGCGGGAATGTTCCGTCCAACGCCGACATCAAAAAGTCGTTGAAGAAAGTCCCTCAACAGCGGTCACGCCCTCGATAAGGACGGCGATGGGACAGGCCGCTGCCCGGCTAGTTCAGGCCGCACGATACACCAATGCTGGAACGCTCGAGTTCCTTCTGGATGCACAAGGACGATTCTACTTTATGGAGGTAAATACACGACTCCAGGTAGAACATCCTGTCACGGAAATGATATCGGGCGTGGACTTTGTAGAGCAGCAGCTTCGGATAGCAGCTGGCGAGTCGTTGACGTATCGGCAGGAGGATATCGCACTCCCCAACGGACATGCCATCGAATGCCGTATCTGTGCGGAAGATGTCTTCAACGACTTCTTACCAGACGTGGGAACCGTTTCGTTTTTACAGCTGCCAGAAGGAGAGGGGATCCGCAATGACTCTGCAGTTTACGAAGGCTACGAAGTAACTGTTCACTACGATCCCATGGTCGCAAAACTGATTGTGTGGGCGGAGGACCGTCCAACGTGTATCCAACGAACACGTGCTGCCCTTCAACGGTACCACCTTGCTGGCTTCAAGACTACCTTTCCCTCTGCGACCTTGTTCTCGGCAGCGAACCATTTTCTACTGGTAATTATTCTACCTTCTTCGTCAAGCAACACTGGCCAATTGAACCTGCTGCAGAACAACGGGCTGCCCTTAAGGCGATAGCGGCATCCGCGTTTGTACAGCATCGCAACAAACGAACGACTTCACCGAGCACCAAATAATTCAGCACGGAAATGGAACTGAAAAGCGAGATCACCGTCACCGTTGACACAGCCCGGGAATTGGGCCTCACGACTGATGAATACAACCAGATAACTTCGATTCTTGGCAGAACGCCAACGTATACGGAGTTAGGTGTGTATTCGGTCATGTGGAGTGAGCACTGTTCGTACAAGAACTCCATTCTTGAATTAAAAAAGCTACCACGAACAGGGGCTCGGATGCTTGTTGCTGCAGGCGAAGAGAATGCAGGCGTGATCGATATGGGAGATGGTTATGGTGTGGCCTTCAAGATAGAGTCGCATAACCATCCTTCTGCTGTCGAGCCGTTTCAAGGAGCTGCCACAGGTGTGGGTGGTATCCTTCGTGATATCTTTACCATGGGAGCACGGCCAATTGCAGCACTCAACTCCCTGCGTTTTGGTGATCCCGACACGCCACGAACAC
>JALOMA010000191.1 GCA_025455735.1 Candidatus Kapaibacterium sp. | reverse complement strand
TGTATCGCGCCTGTGCCACCATCCTTTTCGCCATTGTTTCCATTCTGGCAATGTTGCCAGGCATGGATGGACAGGAGCTTGTGCGGCTGGGTTCAGCCGTAGCGCACTACCATCACCACGTCGAGCAGCACGGACAACAAGACCTTTCCCTTGCCGAATTCATAACGGAACATTACGGAACCCCTGCATCGAACCAGCAGGAACCCTGGGAACACCATAACCTTCCCCTCCAGCACGGCAGTCCAACCGTGTTTGTTCAAGCTCTTCCTACCAAGGCAGTGCCACATCCGCTGTTTGCCGAAGGCATCGCTGTTCCTTCCTTTGATGGGCAACCGTACGGCAAGCCCATCTCCCGTACCCTAGCCGTCTTCCAGCCGCCGCGAGGATAACCAAGGCCCCCTTCTCCCTTTGGTTTTCCCACACTAGGTAAGGTACAACAACCATGTTTGACCGCATCATCCGGTTTTCCATCCGGAACAAACCGGTCGTGGCCATGGGCGTCTTGGCACTGATCATCTGGGGCGTTGTTGCGCTCCATTCCCTGCCTATCGACGCCGTGCCCGACATCACCAATAATCAAGTACAGGTGCTGGCCCCGTCGCCCAGCTTGGCTGCCGAAGACGTTGAACGCCTTATCACCACGCCAATGGAACAGGCACTGGCATCCATCCCTGGTACGCTGGAACTGCGTTCCTTATCGCGATTCGGCCTGTCCGTTATCACACTTGTGTTTGCCGACGACGTTGATCCCTATTGGGCTCGCAGCCAGGTACAGCAACGCCTGGCCGATGTTGCCGCTTCCCTGCCACCGGGAACGCCCCCGCCAAGCCTTGCCCCCGTCACAACGGGACTAGGCGAGATCTACCAGTATACGCTTCATGTTCACCCCGCCTACACGGGACAATACACCCTTACCGACCTCCGTACCATCCAGGATTGGACCATTCGCCGAGGGCTGCTGGGCACCGACGGCGTAGCGGATGTATCCAGTTTTGGAGGATTCGTACGCCGCATTGCCGTGATGGTGGATCCCCAACGCCTGACCACGTTTGGCCTGACGTCCGCGGACGTTGTGGACGCCGTACGTCGGAACAATGCCAACGCAGGCAGCTCCTTCCTGGAACGCTACGGACAGGCTACGTTCATACGAACCGAAGGGCTCGTACAAAACACAGCGGACCTTGCTCCCATCCCCCTCATGTGGAAAGGGGCCGTGGCGCCACTCCGGTTATCCGATGTAGCCACCATCGAAGAAGATCATCAGATCCGCTACGGCGCCATGGCCGTGGACGGTCGTACGGAAGCCGTTGGCGGCATCGTGATGATGCTGAAGGGGGCCAACTCTTCGGACGTCATTGCGGCTGTCAAGGAGCGTGTTGCCGCCATCAATTCTGAGCTACCCGAAGGTATCACGATCGTGCCCTATCTGGACCGCACGGTGCTGGTGACCAAGGCCATTGATACGGTCAGGTCCAATCTGATAGAAGGTGCCCTTATCGTCATCTTCGTTTTGGTGCTCCTCCTTGGCAACCTCCGTGCAGGCCTCATCGTGGCATCGGTGATCCCGCTGGCCATGCTCTTTGCCATCGCCATGATGCGCCTCTTTGGCGTGTCGGGCAACTTGATGTCGCTTGGTGCCATCGACTTTGGCCTCATCGTCGATGGTGCCGTCATTATCGTCGAACATGTCCTGCATCACTTGGGAGGCCGCACTGGGGCCGCCGCCGAACAGTCCATCCAGACGTCGGCCATCAGCATACGGCGCAGCGCAGCCTTTGGCGAAGTCATCATCCTTATCGTCTACCTCCCGATTCTTGCCCTCACGGGTATTGAAGGCAAGATGTTTGCGCCCATGGCCCAGACCGTCATGTTCGCCATCGTAGGGGCCTTCATCCTTTCCACTACGTACGTCCCCATGATGTCGGCCCTTCTTCTACGCCGCGGTGTTCGCCAGAGGCGCACGGTGGCGGACCGCGTCATGGACGCCATTGCACGGCTCTATGGTCCGGTACGCCGTGCAGCCTTGCGGCGCCAGTTCGTTGCGCTCGCCATCGCCGGATCTTCCCTTGTGGCGGCCATCGTGGCATTCCTATCCATGGGTGGCGAATTCTTGCCGCAGCTGGATGAAGGCGACTTCGCCATCGAAATGCGCTTGGCCACGGGCTCGTCGCTCCAGTCCACCATCGATGCGGCATCAACGGCTTCCCAGATCTTGCAGGAGAAGTTCCCGGAAGTGCGAACGGTAGTGGCCAAGGTGGGTACGTCCGAAATTCCTTTGGACCCCATGCCGATGGAGGCATGCGACCTCATCGTGGTGCTCAAGGATCGTTCCGAGTGGACGTCTGCCGGGAACCGAGCTTGCCGTCCTGGCTGGCGTCTCCTTCGGCTTTCAGCAGCCTATCCAGATGCGTTTCAACGAGCTCATGACGGGAGCCCGACAGGACGTCGTTATCAAGATGTACGGCGACTCCATGGACAGCTTGGCCCACTATGCAGCACGGTTGGGCCAAGTGGTGTCGTCCATTCCAGGCGCATGCGATGTCGCCGTGGAGCCTATCGACGGCCTACCCCAGACGGTCATCCGCGTCGACCGCGAAGCCGCTGCCCGATGGGGTACCACTGTTGACGACGTAAATCTCGCCGTCACGGCAACGAATGCAGGCGTGCCAGCTGGGACCTTCGTCGATGGTGGCAGACGCTTCGACATTGTCGTACGCTATGATTCTTTGGCGCGCCGCTCGGCTGCCAGCATGGCAACACTGGCCGTACCTACCATGATGGGCTCCACGGTACCTCTTGGTCAGGTCGCCACGCTGGAAGAACGAATCGGGCCCAACCAGATACAGCATGACCGGGCTCGACGCCGCATAACTGTCGGCTTCAACGTTCGGGGCAGGGATGTCCAGAGTATCGTCACGGATGTACGCCAGGCCATGGCAACATCTCTTCAGCTCCCAGAGGGCTACAGCACGCACATCGGCGGCCAGTTCGAGAACCTCGATGCCGCCCGTTCGCGCCTGGCCCTTGCCGTACCGGTTGCCTTGCTGCTGATCATCGTGCTGCTTTATGCTACCGTGAAGAGCCTTGCGGACACGGCTCTGATATTCTCTGCCATCCCGTTGGCAGCCATTGGTGGCGTTGCTGCCTTGGCCATCCGTGGCATGCCATTCAGCATCAGTGCTGGTGTGGGCTTCATTGCATTGTTTGGCGTGGCTGTCCTCAATGGTATCGTTCTGGTTGCCAGCTTTCAAGGACTCCGTACAGGAGGGGCACACAATCTCCTGGGAGTCGTGCTCCGCGGTACATCACAACGGCTGCGGCCCGTTGCCATGACAGCCCTTGTTGCGTCACTGGGATTTCTTCCAATGGCCCTTTCCCAAGGCGACGGTGCCGAGGTTCAGCGTCCGTTGGCCACGGTGGTCATCGGCGGACTCATCTCCTCCACGATGCTCACGTTACTCATCCTGCCCATCATGTACCTGCGCGTCCATGGTCGCTCCCGGGCACGCAAGCTGCCTATGTCTTCGTTGGCATCCCTGCTGGTGCTTGGCATTGTACTTCTGGCTGCTGCTCCACTGCAAAGCCATGTGCAGCAGCGCACCGAAGATTCGGCCGTAGCGGAAGCCTTGCGGTTGCATCCTACGTTGCTGGCTGCCCAAGCAGCGGTCCGGCAAGCCGAGGCAATGGAGAAGGCTACCTTTGACCCGGGCCGCACGACGGTGATGGTAACAACGGGACAAATCAACTCGGCAGCCATCGACAACAACATCAGCATCCAGCAAACGCTTGCCTTGCCGCCCGTGTGGTTGGCAGAAGCTTCGTTGGCACGGGCGCGTACGCATGAGGCGGCCACCGCCGAGCGTGCGGCCATGGTGGGCATTGCTACCAGGGTACGCCAGATGTACCGGCGTGTGGTTGCCCTGCTCGTCATGGATTCGCTCTATGCTTCCCATGACAGCCTTGTGGCATCCACCCTTGCCATTGCCCGCAGGCGTCTTTCCGAAGGCGATGCCAGCGCGGTGGACGTAGGCCTCCTGGAAGCCGAGTCCACATCCCTGCGCGTGCAGCGACACAGCCATCGTAGTGCGCGCCTCCAGGCCGAAGCATCGCTCGCCGCGCTTACCGGAAGCAGCGACGTCGTCATGGATACCACTGGGTGGCAAGGCCCCCTTCAGGAAGATTCCAGTGCGCTTTCCGTTTGGGATGAACAGCGCGCTGCGACTGCTGCGGTTACCAATGCCCAGGTAGAAGCCGAACGATCACAGTGGTGGCCGCTCGTAACGGTAGGGTGGTTTACGCAAACCCTTCTTGGCCCCCAATCTGGAATAGGGACGGAGCGGTGGAATGGTCCTTCGGACCGTTTCTCGGGCGTTACCGTGGGCCTGCACGTACCGCTTTGGTTTCCAGCACAATCTGGACGGTTGAAACGCGCCGAGGCCGAATCCCAGGCGGCACAGGCAATTGCAGTGCAGAAGCACCGCATGTCTGCTGATCTATGGCGCGGCCACAGGAACCGTCTTGCTGCATTGCGGAACGGCATTCAGGAAATCAGGCTCATTCTTCTTCCAACGACGGAAGCCATGGTATCGCGCAGCCGCACGGCGTGGGTGGAAGGCAACATTGGCATCGCCGAAGTACAACAGGCCCTAACACGGCACCTACAGGCACGCCTGGACGGCATCCGGGCCAGTTTGGAATACACTCTTCTTACCCTTGAAACATCCATGATTGGTGATCTATGAACCACACTCTTGCAATCCTCCTTGTCGGCGCTGTTCTCACGTCCTGCACGGCGCGTCAGGACCCTCAATCACCATCGGGGCCTTACCCCGAAACGGACATCACCCTTACCCCTGCCCAGGAGCAGCACGCAGGCGTCCGTACTGTCACTGCCGACACCGTTTCGTTTGCCTCGGCCATCGAGTGCCGTGGCATCGTCTCCGTTCCACCAGGCAGTGCCGTCCAAATCCCTGCCTTGATAGGGGGCACCGTTGCAACGTTGGCCGTCATCCCTGGGCAACGGGTAGCGAAAGGCGACGTCATTGCTACGCTGGAAGGTCCACAGTTCATCGACCTCCAGCGGGACTATCTCGCAACGGGTGTGGAGCTGGAGCTGGCGGAACGCCAGGCATGGCGCCAGGAGCGGCTGTCCACGGACACGATCGTGGCGCGGAAGTCCCTGGATGATGCCCAGGCTACTGCAAGGCTGCTTCGCATCCGCCAGCAAGCGCTGGTACGTCAGCTGGCCCTGATCGGCATCGAAGCAGCAACCTTGACGGAGCACACGATGGTGCGAAGGGTGCCTGTGCGATGCAGTATCAACGGTGTTGTCACTGCCGTGGCTGGAACGGTTGGCCGCACGATGGCTCCCGGTGCTGCAATAGCCGACGTCGTCGACGCGTCGCATTGTCACCTCGAGCTTACCATCTACGAGCGTGATGCTGCCACCGTACGTGTCGGTACAGCAGTGCACTACTCGCTAACGAGCGGCGGCGAACAAGGGATAGCACGGGTTCTCACTGTTGGGGGCCACGTGTCGGATTCGCGCACGGTTGTCGTCCATGCCGAGCCAATCGATAACGTTGCCCGGCTGGTACCGGGATCAAGCCTGACGGCCTCCATCGACGCTGGCTCGCGGCCACGGTTGGCCGTGCCACGATCGGCAATTCAATACGCCGGCAGAGGCACACGCGTAGCCGTGCAGATTGGCCCGGGGCGCTACCGTTGGATAGGTGTGGACGTTGGGCATCAACGCGACTCGTTGGTGGAGGTCGTACGGTCGGTTACCCCACTCACCCATCCTATCGTGACGAGCGGCCACCGCGCCCTGGCGCGATAGCAAGGCAACACCTTACCGGCAACGGTACCGCGTTCTCTCACCAGCATCATCGCACGATCAGCATGGTGGACTCGCTTGTACCAGCCACGGCGACGCGCACGGCATAGGCACCACGTGGCAGGCTTGCCACGGAAACCACCTCGGACGTCTCCATGCCGCCCACCAGGAAGCCCGTACGCCGCGCCACCACCTGGCCCAGCACCGTGGATACCTCCAGCGTATAGGGCGCGGCTCCCGTGCCCGTGCCGGCGATGCTGACCGTTACCTCGTCCGTGGCAGGATTCGGTGCCAGCGCCATGGCCACCGATTCCATCGCGGCCGACGGGCCGCTCTCGTCGCCTACGCTCACCACCGGCAGGTAGACCGTATCCGAACATCGCATGCAGCCGTTGCGGTCACGGGCCACGAGGAAAAAGTCGATGTCGGGCCGTACATATGCGGTTTTACCGATTCCAAGGTACCTATCCGATGGGCGCGTGACATTATCATTGGCTACCCATCCATCATAGGGATCGATCACAATGTCATAGTTGAAGCCTACCTGTCCAACTTCGCGTGCCCCCAGCACCCGAAACGTCGGTGCCGGCGTGGGGATATTCGTCGAGTCGCAGTGCGTAAGGCTGGGCTTCAGGCTGTCACCGACCGTAAAGCACACCGTCACGGCCTGGCTGCTGTCAATGGCCTGTACGTCGATGACGACCATACGGCGGTTCGCGGCAATCGTCGACGTCACACGCGCATTCTGCGTCTCTACGGAGTCGATGACCACATCCGTTATGATGCCGCCCCCCACCAGAAACTGCATCCCTCCGCAGGTATGCAGTTTGTCCAGAATCGACACCGGCCGAACATGGTCGGCATGATGAAAACTCGACCGCGAATTGGAGTGCAGGTTCCCGTCCAGGTCATAGAACGCCGTCGCCGGTGTCTGCCATCCCCCATGCGTCCACCGCACCGTGTCGGGAAAAGGAAGCGTATCCACCGTGCCGTCCACGTGCCGGTACGTCCATGGCTCACACGTATCCCGACCATGCACGGTAAATCCGGCATAGTGCATTCGGCCCAGACTGTCGAAGACAGGATCGTCCAAGGCACCAATCTCCCGTTGATAACATGGGAGACTCCAAGGAAAGCTGAGCCACGACTTCCACATCCGCGTGGAGTCCACACGAAAACGCCCCGTACCCGGATCCGTATACAGCACGACACATTCCGGTTCATCCTCGGCTACCAGCGGCCGCTGCCTAGGATGGCGACTGGCAAACAGAATAAGGCTGTCACCGCGGACGTAGGATGAAGACACGGATCCAATGGCGAAACCATCCACGAAGGCTGCATCTCGGAGGTCAAACGGGGAACTTTCCGGGTCCCAGAAGATGTACGTCCGCCCATAGTCTGGTGTAGCAAAGTACTCTGTTGCCAGTGCTCCCGAGGACGTCTTCCGTTG
>JALOMA010000190.1 GCA_025455735.1 Candidatus Kapaibacterium sp. | reverse complement strand
CAAACCCCGTAACTACAGCTGCTACTGTTGAATTCGGCTCGGCCGTAACGGTTGCTGGCGACGTCAAGCTTTATAACATGGCTGGACAGGAAGTTGTGACCATGTTCGTAGGTGAGATGATTGCTGGTCAACCCACGACTGCAGAATTCAATGCAGCCAACTTGCCTTCTGGTGTGTACACAATCGTCGTACGCGCTGGTGAGCAATTGGTAAGCAAGACCGTGAATATCGTTCGCTAAGAACAATATTCCAGACGATAGACTGCCCCGGTGCCTTCAGGCACCGGGGCAGTTGTATTTTTGGGGCATGATGAACCCCCTCTTTGCAGCGGCGATAAGTGGCCTCCTGATGGCCTTGGCCTATCCATTTGCACCTGTCACTGCAAAACAGTCTCTTCCTTTGATGGGGTTGTTATCACTTTGTGGCCTGGCCCCTTTCATGATCGTTGTAGTAACAAGGGCACAAGAGTGGTCGAGGTTGCAAACAATCTCAATAACCTACGTGTGTTGGTTTGTCTATCATGCTTTGACAAACTGGTGGGTAGGATCCTGGCAAGAACAGACGGATCCTTATCTACTTGCAAGTGGAATTGCACTAGCACTCGGTCATCCGTTCTTTCTAAGCCTCCCGTGGTATTGGCTCGTCTACGTTCGAAAGCGAAGAACCGCACAAGGCACGCTGATGATTGCCCCCCTCGTCATTACAGCCTTCGAGTGGTTGCATGGACAAACTGACGCGTCCTATCCATGGTTGAGCTTTGGATACTCACTTATTGATACTCCATTGGCGCAAAGTGCGGAATTCATCGGAGTGTATGGACTTGGCTTCATCATCTGTTTTGTGAATGCGTGCATTGCATCGATGATCATAGGAATGGTAAGCAAGCGACATGCGTTGTGTGCCGTTGCCTTGATCCTGATTCCAATGGTCACGGTTGGCCTATTCAAGGACAAGCGTGTCGAACGAATGCCACCAATACGTGTAGGTTTGGTACAAACCAATGAAAATCCTTGGGACAAATGGACCGACCCCCGTGTGCAGGTGCAACGACACCGTGATATGTCAGAAAAGGCCATACAAGGCGACCCTGCTATCGACCTACTCGTGTGGCCCGAAACTGCCATTCCGTTTGCCATCTTGACAGGTCCTAACGTCTCGGATATGGAACGACTGCGTCGATGGATCGACACATCGGGCGTCCACCTCGTAACGGGCTTCAGCGATCTTGTTGTTTATGGTGATTCGCAGAGTGTACCACCATCCGCACAACGATCCAGACTGGACCCTACGCTTCGGTATGATAGCTTCAACGCAGCCATGCTTCTTAGTCCAAACTCGTCGACGATACCTATACATCGGAAGTCATGTCTTACGCCGTTTGCAGAACGCTTGCCATTTGCAGACCAATTGACCTTTGCCATGAGCTGGTTCGAGTGGGGTGTTGGAATATCCTCATGGGGAAAGGGGCGCACCAGGAATCCGTTACCGTTGCGGCTGCCCAATCGGCACGTAGTGAATCTAGGGGCGGTGATTTGTATCGAATCGATCTATCCTGAAATGGTCTCGGAAGTCGTCGAGAATGGTGCCAATGTCATTTGCATCATCACAAATGATGCATGGTACAACGGAACGCCCGGACCTGAGCAGCACTTTGCGATTGCACGTATGCGTGCCATCGAACAGCGCAGACCGGTCGTTCGATGTGGCCTGTCCGGCATAACAGGAGTGATCGACGAATGGGGACAGGAGGTAGGTCGCGTTGAACCTATGACTGCCGACGTCTACGTTGGGGATGTGGCTCCAACAAGCAAGCGAACGGTCTACTCCCATACTGGTGACGTTCTGCCTAAGGCATGCTGGCTCGTAGCCATCACGGCGCTGCTTTGGCCCCCCATTCGCCGCCTTCTTCGTAACATGCATGTTCGTAAAACATCTCCGTAGGAACTCCTCTCATGATACACACTCCCCTTCGGGCGAGCGTGGCTCTTGTAGCGATGATGATGGTATTGATGGCATCATCAGCAAACGCCCAATTGAAGCCGCTGGTCTTTAAAGAGTACGATTTACCGAATGGGCTCCATGTGGTGCTTCATGAAGACCATTCTGCTCCAGTCGTAGCTACGGTGCTCCACTATGTTGTTGGTTCACGTGATGAAGACCCCCAACGTACAGGTTTTGCCCATTTCTTCGAACATTTGATGTTCGAAGCAACAGACAAGATAGAACGTGGAACAATTGATAAACTCATCAACGGTGCTGGTGGCCAGCTCAACGCATTCACCAACCAGGATGCAACAGTCTACCATTTTGTTGTGCCATCCAATCAGGTGCGACTTGCTCTTTGGATTGAAGCTCAGCGGATGCGAAAGCTTAAAGTAAATGAGATTGGTGTTGAAACGCAACGAGGAGTGGTCAAGGAGGAGCGAAAGAACCGCTATGATAATGCGCCCTATGGTGGATGGTATGAACGACAATTAGCCACGTTGTTCGCTGGCACGCCATATGCGTGGGCACCGATAGGATCGGCTCAGCACATCGACGTGGCCACTATCCCAGAGTTCGAAGCATTCTATTCGATGTATTATCAGCCGAATAATGCTGTCCTTGTGGTGAGTGGGGACTTCGATGAAAAACTCGTTCGCGAGACCATTGACGCCTATTTTGGGGGATATCCTCGTGGTGCCGATCCCAAGCGACCAGTAATCAATGAGCCAACGCCACTTGGAGGGGAAAAGCGCGAAACCATCCAGGATACCAAAGCCCAGCTTCCAGCATTGTTCATTTCCTATCGCGGTATCGGTGCGAAGGAAGAGGACGCCTATGCAATGGAGATCCTTGGAGAGATCATGTCCAGTGGGGAGAGCTCGCGATTGTATCGAAGCATCGTTGATAGCTTGCAAGTTGGAGTACAAGTGCAACTGGGGAATTCTCCACGTGAGTATTCCGGTTTGACCAATATTATTGGCATTGCAGCGCCTGGTAAAGGCCTTGAAGCGCTGGAAAAAGCCATCGATGATCAAATCGCTCTCCTCCTCAAAGATGGCGTTACCGACGAAGAACTTGTAAAAGCCAAGAATATCATCGAGGCGCGTTTTGTTGCAGGCAGGACGGGCGTTTACGAAAAAGCCTTGGCAATGGCGGATGCATGGAGGTTTATGAAGAATGTCAACATGGTCAATACGGAGCTGGAACAATATATGAAGGTCACGAAGGCAGATATTCTCCGCGTGGCACGACGAGTCTTTGGTGCAAAAGACCGATCCGTACTCACCTATATTCCATCGAAAGGGTGAGCCATGAGAACATTACGAAAAGCACTTACACCTTTCCTTGTTCTGGTTGGTTTTTCTCTGTGTGTTGGCTCACTGGATCTCAGTGCACAGAAAAAATCAACGAAGAAATCCACCAATAAAAGCAAATCAACAACAAAGGCTTCACCTGCACAGCAGAAACCCACGGAAAGCCAGACTATCGTCTCCTTGGATGCTAAGCCCGAGCCACTTGAGGCCACTGCATTTTCTTTTCCCAAGTACGAAGAGTTTACTCTGGCCAATGGTTTGCACGTCTATGTCATTGAGAACCATGAGCAACCATTGATTACAGCCAGTATCATCTTCAAGGGTGGAGAAGCCGCCGACCCCTTAGGCAAGGAGGGAGTAGCTGCTATTGCCGGAGATATGCTTTCAAAAGGTGCTGGTGGCCGGTCCGCCAAGGAGATTGCTCGCACGCTCGATGGCGTAGGTGCAAGTATTTCAGCATCTGCTGGTGCCGAGACATTCAGCGTGTCCGCAAGTGGCCTCAAGAAACATGCCTCGCTATTTGTCTCTGTTCTCTCGGATATGCTCTTGAAACCCACGTTCCCTGGAGAAGAACTTGACAAGCTCAGGCAACAGTATGTCGCAAATATTGCGTCGCAGAAGAGCCGACCTTCCGAGTTAGGACAGGCTCTTGCACGAAAAGTCATCTACGGAATCAATAGTCCACTAGCACGGCGGAAAACCGAGAAGTCCATCGCTTCCATTACGCGCGACGATCTCATTGCATTCCATAAAGCGTATGTCAATCCTAACAACGCTTCGATAGCAATTGTTGGTGACGTTACAGCGAAAGAAGTCCGACAGCTGTTGAGCGCGCATCTTGAGCGATGGGAGAAGAGTACTGTGCCCAAGCTGGAAATTCCGCCTATCGAAACGGCACCTGCTGGCGTGTATTTCATTCCTCGCAAAGGCGCTGTGCAAAGTATGGTCATTGTAACAGCAGCAGCTCCTGCGCAGCGTGATGCCGACTACGAATCGGTAGACCTCATGACTGGCTTCTTGGCATCAGGATTTGGGTCACGGTTGTTTGCCACACTCCGTGAGACATACTCGTACACATATTCACCTTTCGGATTTGTCACCCAGGGAAAGCATTACAATCGGATTGCCGTTGGCGCCGAAGTTCGGACTTCCGTTACGGATTCTGCCCTTACAGTCATCCAGCGTGAAATTGCTCTCTTGGGTGCCAACGGTCCGGACCCAGACGATTTGGAGCGAAGAAAGGCCTTTGAAATTGGTCAGTACCGCCTTGCATTCGAACAGGCGTCAACGGTAGCATCATTGCTACAGTATGCGTGGGCCAATGAACGGCCTTTGGACGATGTGCTTACCCAAACGGAGAAAATCGAGGCTTTGACGGCGGCTGATGTGCAACGTGCTGCCCGAACATACTTCAACATGTTTGCTCAACGAGTTGTGGTTGTTGGCGATCCTTCGATACGCGAACGGCTGGAGGCATTTGGTCCAGTCAAAGAGTTTACGATGGATATCGAACCAGCAGCAGCTGCTGCATATGAACCAGTGCAACAGACCGTTGCCGATATTATCGCACTGTACGAACGCGCATTGGGAGGTCGGCAGGCCGTTGATGCCGTAACATCAACAACGTATTCTGGTACGATC
>JALOMA010000189.1 GCA_025455735.1 Candidatus Kapaibacterium sp. | reverse complement strand
CTCGACTTTTCGCTCTCATATTCGCCTTGGGAGTCCTGCTCCATCCTGAACTCGTTAAGGCCCAGCCCGACACTTCAGTTCGCGTTGTACGAGGTACCGTCGTTGATGCCGTTTCCCTTGCACCTATCATTGGTGTGACCGTAACCTTGACAAGGGGCGACGCTACGATAAAAGGTGCCATCACGACTTCTTCAGGTGCATTCACGCTCAAGGGAATTCCCTTGGGACGCTACACGCTCCGCGTGAAGAGTATAGCTCATGAACCTTATAGTCAGGAGAACGTGCTCGTAACGGCAGGAAAAGACGTCATCCTTTCCATCGCTCTCGAAGAGCGTCTGCGTGCAACCGACGCGATTGTTGTCAGCGTTGATCGTTCTACGGATGCGACGCTGACGAATTCGGATATGGCAATCGTTTCCGCTCGGGCCTTCAACGTGGACGATACAAAACGGTATGCTGGTTCCCTTGGAGATCCTTCTCGCATGGCTCAAAACTTTGCCGGCGTTGTAGGTGCCAATGATGCTCGTAACGACATTGTCGTGCGCGGCAACTCTCCTGCTGGCATGGTATGGCAAATGGAGGGGATGAACATTCCCAACCCGAATCACTTTGGTGCATTCGGCACACAAGGTGGCCCAGTAAGTATTCTCAACAACAACGTTTTGGCAAAAAGTGATTTCTTTACGAGCGCTTTTCCAGCATCCTATGGGAATGGCATTGCCGGAGTCTTCGATCTACGTACACGGAATGGTAACGATGAAAAATTCGAGTATGTTGCTCAGGTGGGCTTTAACGGTGCCGAACTCGGCGTCGAGGGGCCGCTCTGGCAAGGTGCTTCCTTGCTCGTGAACTATCGCTACTCCACGCTGGCCCTCTTTAACCAGATTGGGTTGAGTGCTGGCACCGGGGGCGCCGTACCCAACTACCAAGACATCAACCTTCGGTTCAACACCAGCGTTGGTGATCAAGGTACCCTCACCGTGTTTGCAGCAGGAGGGACCAGTGATATCTCGTTCTTCGGGGCCGATATCGACACTGCCGAGGCCAACTTCTATGGTGATGAGAACCGGAACATCCTTGTTGACTATCGCACTGGATGGGCTGGGGTCCGCTATGATCATCGATTGGACGAGAACACGCTTGCATCGCTCACCATTGGTGCTAGTGCCTTGGACAACAATTTTGGCGGCGACTCTCTAGACTGGCAAACCAAGTCTCCTTACCGCGACCAGGAAGCATCCTTTACCACTACAACGCTCTCTGCCGTTGGATCACTGCGACACAAGCTGAGTGCCGCAACCACGCTTGTTGGTGGCTTTCTGATTGATCGCCGGTCCGCTGATCTCCTCGATCGAACCGATATTGGGCTTTCAACTGAACGTGACAACGTACGCGTGGCCGAATCAGATGTCCTTACGCAGTTCTATGTTACTGCACGCCATAGGTTGTCGCAGGAACTGTCCGCGACGGTAGGCATCCATACACAACAATCAACACTTGGCGATGATTTTGCGGTTGAACCCCGGCTGGGGCTGGCGTGGTACGTCGGCAATGGTGTGAGCATCCATGGCGGTTATGGCCTCCACTCTCAGACCCAGCCTTTGTATACGTACTATGTTCAGACACCAACCCAACAAGGACCACAGCGAACGAACAGCTCACTTGGGTTTACGCGTGCTCACCACGCTGTTATTGGTACCGATTGGTTTGTTGAAGAGACCTGGCGTTTCAAACTAGAAGCGTACTATCAATCCTTGTTCGATGTCCCCGTGACGATTCGGTCATCCTCGTACGCCGCCATTAACAGTGGAACAGACTTTGCTCCCGACACGCAGGACAGTCTCATCAACAACGGCACTGGTAGGAATATCGGCTTGGAACTCACAGCCGAACATAGCTTCCGCGATGGATTTTTTGCCCTTGCCACTGTCAGCGTTTTCGATTCGAAGTACAAAGGCAGCGATGGAATCGAAAGGAACACGGCCTACAACATGAACTATGCCGCAAATCTCCTGGTTGGCAAAGAATTCAACCTGACGGATCGTTCGGTCTTCACCGTAAGTATACGACTTGCGGCAACGGGTGGACGTCTACTGACCCCGCTGGACGTAAACGCGTCACAACGCCAGACCGAAGCTGTTTTTGATGAGTCACGAGCATTCAGCGAACGGCAGCCCGCCTATTTCCGTGCGGACGTTAAACTTGGATACCGTGTTGACTTTGGTGCAGCCACCATGGAATTCAGTGTTGACTTGCAAAACGTATCCAATGCCGAAAATGTGTTTCTACAACGCTACAATCCTCGCACGAATACGATTGCAACAGAGTTCCAACAGGGCTTTCTTCCTGTTCCGACATTTCGGTTGACCTTCTAATTCGCAGGATCTGCACAATTGTTCGAATTGGCGGCGTTTACTGTCATCACGTCTATTTTGTGGTAGTCTTGATTCGGCTAAAAGCCTCCAGAACTGGGTTCTGGGGGCTTTTTCTACGAATTCACAGTTCTCCTTGTATTGTCATTACTCGATGAATGAGGCATCTGACAATTTTCTGCCGATTCTACATTTGCGGCGGAAATGTGAGACCAGTGTTTCACATGCTACCATAGACCACACCATTAGCACGGGGACGTTACAATTCCATGAGACCTTTTTTGACACTTCAGAGATGTATCCGTGTTGGCATCATGTCGATGTGCTTCGTCACAGTTGCCTCGGCGCAGAATAGCGTCGTTTCCTCACTGACGATTCGTAACAACACAGGTGGCGTGCGATTGTTGGCACCAACCGCAGGTACGTTAGGTACACTCACGTTGCCAGCTGGATCTGGTACGCTGATTGCCTCGGACGTATCGGGCAATCTCACACTAGCGCCATCTTCCTACCTTCAGCTTATTGAGCCTGTTGGTGCTGGAGGCGTTAACTACATCCGTTTGCAAGCGGGCGACATGACGGCGAATGCCGCATGGACGTTGCCCCGCGACGGTGCTACTGCTGGTGACGTACTTACAGTTACCTCAGTAGCCGGCGACAATGTCAATCTGGAATGGGCACCACCACCGGCGGGTGGTGGTGGCGGCGGTGGCGGTGGCGCCAACGAATACGGTGATGGCTCTGCAGGTGACATCGTAGTGGCGGCTGGAGCAACCGTTGATGTTTCGAATGCAGTCAACGGCTGGGAAGCACTTGTCGCCGGGGCAAATCCTATGTTTCGCAATATCACCATCAACGGCACACTCATTGTACCTAGTGGTACCGTGTTGCGCGCAAGTGGCACGATAACCGTTGAGAACACTGGTACGATTACAGTTACGACGGGCACAAACTCGGCGGCGGGTGGTGGGGAAAAGGGCTTATCCGCGCGAGCAGCTGGTGCATCGGATCAAAATGGCTTGGCATTGTCGGCGGCTGCGGCTCAGCGTCTCTTCCGTACTCCCAATACACTAACGGGTGGTTCAGGTCAGAGGGGTACAACAAGTACTGGTGCGCCCGGCAATGCAGGAGGTTCCGTCCTTCTTGTTGCGCAAGGCGCTATCGCCATACGGGGCACGGTCCAGGCAAATGGTGAATCGGGCACCAATGGTGCTGGTCCAACACGGCAGATGGGTTCTGGCGGCGGAGCTGGCGGACTTGTGGTAGTAGCCAGCAATACCACCGTAACCGTAGCGGGCACCATCTCTGCCAATGGCGGCAATGGTAGCGACGGTCGCGCTGCTACGCCACCCGGCACATCGGACGAATCCGGTGGCGGTGGTGGTGGTGGTGGTATCATTCACCTGCTGGCGCCCGTTGCGCCAGTTGTTACCGGGACACTTGTCGCCAATGGAGGAACGAGAGGTGCCGATGTTGTGAGCGCCTCGTCCAATCAGTCTTCATCAGGCGCTGGTGGTGGCTTTGGCGGCAATGGCGGCGTTGGTGCACTGAGTGGTACAAAAGGAGCGGTTGGAGACCAAGCTGATGGAAGTGTTGGAAGAATCTTTACGACCGTCATCCCCAGGCCATCCCTCCTGGTGCTGACGCAGTAGCTCTGTCCCAATCCGAGCTATGATTCTTCTTCGTGCCTGCCCGTGATCCCCGGGCAGGCACGTTCATTTTCAGTCCCATTCAGTGTGACGGTGGGGGGACTTTCCTCTGACCGTACTTTTGCACGATGAACATCGCACATCCTCACCCCTTGGCTAATACGAACTTTGGAGACCAGCCGCGTTTGGTGGCCGGAATTATGACCGGAACGTCCTTGGACGCTATTGATGTAGCCATATGTGAACTAGGACCTGACCCTGGTGATGGATTGCCGGCTTGCAAACTTCTGGCCTTCGGCATGGAACCGTATTCACCGGGCACTGTTGAGCTTTTGGAGGCCTTCCTTGCGGGTGCTGCATTGTCAGCGCGAGACGTCTCTCGCCTCCATACGTCATTGGCAACCGATTATGCACACGCCATTCAGCACGTTTCAGATCGCTGGCCCGCCTTGGACCTCATCGGCATGCATGGTCAAACGGTATGGCACGAACCTCCCTTTCACACGTTGCAGCTAGGAAGTGGCCCTGCCCTGTCAGCGATGCTCCAAACGGCAGTCGTTTCGGATTTTCGCACCCAAGATGTTGCCCTGGGCGGTCAGGGGGCTCCCTTAGTACCACTTTTTGACGTAGCAACGTTACGCCACCCCACAAAAACCGTCGTAGCCTTAAACATTGGAGGCATGGCCAACATTTCTGTCCTTCGGCCCGAAACCACGGCCGAAACGGTAGTCGCATTCGATACCGGCCCTGGGAACGTGCTCATGAACATGGCGTGCAGGACTACCTATGGCAAACAATTCGATGCCAATGGTTCGATCGCACGTGCTGGAAGAGTCCTTCCGCCAATGCTCTCGACGCTTCAGGCACATCCATTTTTTGCCCAGGACCCTCCGAAAAGCACAGGGCGTGAAGTGTTCAACGATGACTGGATGAAGGCC
>JALOMA010000030.1 GCA_025455735.1 Candidatus Kapaibacterium sp. | reverse complement strand
TGCCTCGCAAGAATTGTGCGCTACCGTTACCAACACAAGTGCCGTAGATATTACCCTCGACGCCGCCACGATTACTGGTGCCGGTGCTTCATCATACACTCTTGCATCGGGCACCACGCTGCCCCTGAACCTTGCCGCCGGTGCTAGCGCAGAAGTCTGCATTCAGTTTACTCCTGCAAGAAATGGCGAGCTTGGTGCAACACTCAACGTTGTGTCCAGCACGGGCGGTAACTCATCCCTCACCCTTAGTGGTAATGGGGTGCCACCTGTTTCGGTGACAGACGCTACCGCACTGGGTATCAGTATGGCGCCCAACCCAACCGCCGAAGGCATCTCTCTGCGCTTTGGTACGTCCATGGAAGCCATGACCATTCGCATTGTTGCCACCGATGGAAGCACGGTTGCTACCATGACCCACCCAGCCGTCAATGAAGGCGACGTTATCCGTTGGAATGGTCGCGGGTTTTCTGGTGCATTGGTTCCCAGCGGTGTCTACACGGTTGTGTTGACCAGTGGAAATGTCATCGTAACCTCGCCACTCTCGGTAATTCGATAGACAGTCCTCGTTCCGTATACTATCAGCGGGGATGCAGGTTCATACCTGCATCCCCGTTTTCTTTCTGACCCGTTTTCTTCTGACTTGCTCGTTGATACGTGGATTATTCAACACACGTGCATTGGACTCATTCCTAGTGATGTTCCCTTGGGAACGCCCTACTCCTTTGACCAGTAGGACCAACGAACCATGCTCTCCGACAACGAAGGGTACCACGTGTTTCTTACCGACGTTCCCAAAGGCTCCCCTACACCACCAAAAACTCTCATGGTGAGATCGGCGTATCAGGGCAGGGCAACGCAACAATCGCCAGTTGCGATACATCCGGTCAAATCGAGCTGTCGACGTAGGCAACACGTCTTGGTGACTACACCAAAACAGCAATAACCCAACCTTCGAGGTGGCCAACTGCGCCACAACGGACGTTTTGTTCTGGTTAGACATCACAGTGTAGCTGCACCAGAACTACTCTCTTTCCGTGACACCCTGGATCCTGGTTGTCCATTGAACAAAGGCTCTGTCAACACTGCAATCTTCGTCGTCATTGATGACTGTTGGTGTCACGGCTGCCCTCAACCTCAACGGCTATCCGTCCATTGGCGCATGCCGCCACAATCTACAGGGCGCAATCCGGTGTACTATTCGTACTTCCCCTCCTTCCATAGCCCATTTTAGAATGAGCCCTTGCGTGTCATCCTAAAGGGGGCCTTGCCTCCATAGGTTCGTGCCATAACGACCTAACGGGAGGAGCATGAGGCGTTGCATCCATGCAGCCTTGGCAGCAGTGGTGATTGCATCCAATGCACACGGGCAGGACGTGGTTCGTGTCAGTGGTGGCATCGGCCTATCTACCGATATGACCCACCGTACCGGTGGATTGACGTCGCCAGGCATACCAGACGTCATTCATAGAGCAAGTGTTCAACTGTCTGTCACGCTCTTCGACGATATCGTCTTGCCGTTCTCTGCCTACGTAACATCGTTGGATGCAGGCTACACGCAGCCCTTCAATCAGTTCGGCATTCATCCAAGATTCGGCGATGCACTTACGGTTCACGCTGGCTACTTTTCTCAGCGCATCTCAGACTTATCGTTCGGAGATGCGCGCTTGTTCGGCGTTGGTGTTGAGGCCAGTCCCGGACAGTTCAGGGCATCTGCATTCTACGGCACAACTATGGAAGCCCGCAACCCCGACGCCACAAGGGGATTTTCTGGCGATTACCTGCGACGAGCCTGGGGAGGATCCTTCGGCTACAAATCCGATGGCGGAGGTGCCCAGTTTAATGTTCTCTACGCCACAGATGACGAAACGTCGATCCGCCCGGATAGCACCACACGCCCACCTGCCGAAAATCTCGTTACGACCCTCAGCTTCTCCGCATCCGCAGGGGAGGCTCTGACCTTTGACGGCGAAATTGGCCTTGCCATGTATACGGCCGATGTACGGGCAAGCTTACTTGATAGCAACGATAGGAATCCTTTTGTTGAGTCCCTGATCGCCTTTAACAGCAGCACAAGCCTTGACTATGCTGGAAAGGCCAGTGCCGCACTCACGGTCTCCGAACACGTCTCTTTCCGCGGAGGAATATCATGGCTTGGCCCAGGATATATCTCATTAGGATTCGTGCAGATGTTCAACGACATGTTGGACATCACAATATCTCCGACCATTCGTATTGGTGACAATACCGTTATTCTCCAGGGAACAGTTGGGCAACGTACCAATAATCTCGCTGGCACGCGCGAGAGTGCCATGTCCCAGTTGATTATCTCGGCAAACGTAACTAGCCGACTATCCGATGATTTAAGTGTTGACATATCCTTAGCAAATTTTGGACAACGAAACTCGGCGCGAAATGACACACTCCGGATATCCAACATAAGTCGGTACCTCTCTGCTTCACCCCGATATGTCTTCACCGCCTTGGGCCTGAATCACACGCTCTCTGCAACCGTGTTTATTCAGGAAAGCGAAGACCAGAATATTCTCTCGCCGAATCGCACCAAAAACGACAATCGTTCCATCGGCCTTTCACATATACTCTCCATACCGTCTGGGTGGAGTTTTACGACGTCACTGAATCACTTTGCAAGCGCAACGAACGGGCTAGAGCTCACGCTGCTATCCATCAACGAATCCATCAATACGTCGCTATTCGATAATACCGTCAATACTGGTTTGACACTCGGCATCAACGCTATCCAGTCTGCTGCTGGCTCCACACAGTTGTTCGCGCGGTTCTTTGCCAGCCGATCGTTTGACTCGTTTGGAACACTCATGCTGGTTTTGGCAACAAACTCGTTCGACTATGCTGCAACGGGTGCGTTGGCGGCTACAGAATCGAATGGAAGTCTTCAGTACTCGATATCATTCTAGGGCAGTATCCATGAAGGTTGTTCTGACCATACTCATGTTCTGCTGCGCAATGCCAGTGGCAGCACAGTTTCGCATCACGTTGAATCTGCGGCAGCCTATGCCAGCGGAGATTGCAACGTGGCGTGATGACCGGTCGGTAGTCACGCTACAACTACAATCGTTGGATGCTGACTATGACCTCGTCTACATCGGCATTGACGTCATCCACCAGAGTCGTTCAGGTGTGTATGCGCGTTCCCGCATCGACCCATCCATGCGGTCTGTCACCAACGTCCGCCGCAGTATTCCCATTACATTGTCGGGCCAGGAAATAATCGAAACACGAAACATCGACTATCCCCAAGGAATGCGCGACACCCTAGCCCGAACAGGTGTCCTTCCCGAAGGAACCTATTTATTTTGTGTTCGTCTTTATGATAGACAGTTCCGGGAAATAACTGGCACCGGCAATAACAATTGTCAGCTTTTTACTATTGCGTTTCCACCGCAGCTTATGCTTCGGTTGCCGCTAGCCGAGGCCTCTATCCGCCGCGATATTCCCACAGTGTTTTCGTGGTCGCCCGTTATCCTTCCAGCTGCTTTCATTCAGTACCGTCTTGTTATCGCCCCCGTTTTTGCGGATCAAGTACCATTGGCGGTAATACGTGCTGCCTTCGACCGTGTGACACCACCACTCGTGGACGTCGTCATACCGGCGACGGAATACATGGTGAATCCCCTATCACTTCCGACCCTACAACAGCTCCTTGATCGTTCTGCCCCACGCGTGACGGGCTTTGTTTGGCAAGTGCAGGCTCTTAACGATCGTGGGCGACCTATCGTTATGCGAAATGCGTCGGACGGAAAGTCGGACTACCGACTCTTCACATTCGAACGCCCTACGCAACAGACGTGCTCCGGACCAATGAGTGTAGCCCCATATTGGCCTGCCGACGGCGATACGCTTCCATGGATTGCCCCGCATCTCATTGTGCAATGGGGCCCCTTCTGCAACGCCATGGAGAGCTTCACCTATAATCTCGAAGCTAGCGACAATGCAGGACGCTCTGCCACCGTGCGTCGCACTCTTCGATGGGCCGACGACGTCATACGCTCCCAAGGTCTCAGTGCATCGTCACCAGGATCGGCAGAGAGAGCCCGCCTGATCGTCACCAATTGGCGTGACGATTCCAACACTCCGCCTACTCTCAATACAATGTTTGTGCGGGGCAGCACAATTCGATGGCGGATCACTGCGGGAACATTAGACCGAACTGGCCCTGGTGGCACGCAGGAAGTTTCAACAGTTCAGAGGGCTGTTTCCGTTGGCTTGCGCCGTCCTCAGTCGCCGTCGCCAGCGCATGACGCACGTGTAGATGCAACCACATTGGAACGGTTGTCATTCACCATTCCCTCTCCTACAAGCCTCATGTTCGCACCTGCCGATCTCCATACGCTACGGAACACAGAGATGCGCATGGACTTTGGTGCTGCACAAGAAAAGGCACGCATTCGGCTTTCTCGATCGCCAGATTTGTCAAGCCCCATCTTGGACGCCACACAGTGGCTTGGCCGCGAAGGCGGATATGTAACGGGCGATGCCGACGCCGAATCGCTCTTCGGATCCAAATCCGTCCAGCTGCCCAGACGATTAGCTCCTGGCACATACTATTGGCAGGTTGAATATTTGGATTGGCAGAATGGTGACCGTGTCTATCGCAATGGTCCCGTTTGGCGGTTTACCATTGAATCCGACATTCCCTCGGCGTCCGACTGTGCCCGCATCTTTGCCACGTCACCGGAGAACCGCGCTACGATTGGCCTGACTGGGGACATCCGCTTTTCCGTGTCTACCAACCCTCGACTACGCTTGGATGCCATTCGTGGTGGCCGCCTTCGTGTATGGCAGATGAACAGTTCTGCTGAAGCCCCATCAGACGTACGCCTACGTGCGCCCATCGTTGAACGTTCGTTCCGCGGCAATGATACTCGCGACATCGTCATTTCTCCTGGCCTAGGTACATCGGCAACGCGGTCATATTTCCATCTTCCCTTCATGAATGGGGCCTTGCGACCCGAGGCAAACAGATCGTATTTATGGGAGGTGACGTTCGATGTTGACGGTGCGCGCATACGCGAAGACGGAACGTCCTGCCCGCTGCAAGTGATAACAGGGTCCGACAACATCTTCACGGTTCGAGACGATCGTCAATGCAGTGACCCTTGCGTGATTGGGCCGGCGACCGTTATCGCCGAGACGCCATCGCAACGTGCCTATCGGATCGGAGACGAAGTCACGATCGGCCACTTCCGAGCTCGATTTGTTGCTGTTAGCGGTTCCGCTGCCAACGGGTTGTCCGGCGAAGCCGAGGTGGCAGTGCCCCTTTTCAATTGTAAGGTTTTGGTTGAGTTTTCTGATCTACGCGTCAATACGGAGGACCGCGTTTATCGTGGATCCATGACGGCAAAAGTAGCATCACAAGCAGGGATTCCCAGTGCAGTCGCCAATAGACTGGAAGGAGCATTTGGACTCAGTAGGACGCAACTGGAGTCAATGTATCAAGCGGCATCGGAGGCGGGTCGGTTGGTTAGTGTGCTGGCAGGCGCGCCCATGACGATGCCTATTGGATTCGATCGTACGATTGAAGGGCAGCGCATCGTCATCGGCGTAATGGGGTGCGTATTCAACCCGCGCGATGCTAAAGTCAATGTGGGTATCAACGTGCCCCTGCCGTGGCTAGGCCCTGGAGAGCGATTGGGCCTGGGCGTAAGAAACGTATGCCTTCAACCCAATGGATTTGGTAGCGATATCGACATTGCCCTCCTCGAGGACCTCGGGACTACACCCGACGATCGGTCATGGAGTTTCCATTTCCTATCAGCACGCCAAGCGAACACGTCGACAGGCCAACGGGCAGACGACGGTACATACGTGAGGTTCTCGTGCCGTGGCTTTGAGGAGTTCCGTGTCAAGGCCGAGGCACGGTTCCCGAGAACATGGATGATTCCCGTCGACAACAACGAATCCGACATGCCCGGGCTGGTAACGGCCACCCTTGCAGCACGATTGAAGAAGACGACGGACTTCTTCCTTGAAGGCACCATGGACCGATTCCGTCCAGCTGACGCGCCCGACTTTGTCATGCAGGTTGATAGTCTTGCGTTGGACTTGAGTTCGTCCGTTAATCCAGAGTCGATGTCTTTTCCTGCTGGCTACACGGGTGACATGTCTCGCGCCTGGAAAGGATTTTATATCAATCGGATTGCCTTGCGACTCCCCGATGCGGTAAGGACGTTCGACAGTACTCGTCCCGTACGTGCTACCGTTCGCCCGCTACTTATTGATAGATCAGGGTTCAGCATGGCTGCTACCGTGGACAACGTTGTGCAGTATCCGAGGGCCAATTTTGGCGATTGGGGCGCCAGCTTGGACACCCTCCATGTTGCATTTGCGAGCTCGCGGTTCCAGAATGGCCACATGGTTGGCAGGCTTAAAGTACCAATCAGCGACAGCGTCATGGACTATCGCGCAAGCCTCCTCGTTGCCCGCACGGCTGGTGCGCCACAGGGTATTGGTTTCCAATTCAGCGTTCGTCCACGCGCCGATATCAATGCCCCACTATGGAACGATGCTCGTTTGCGCCTCGATCGCACGTCCAGTATTGTCCTTGAAAAGCCACCAGGCGAGCCCTTTCGCGCAATCGCAGTTTTCAGTGGAGAACTTACCATCACTGGAAATACGCGGCCGACAGGCTCTGGTACACAAGGAATACAAGCGCTCGACATTCGTGGAGTCCGGTTTGACAGTCTTAAAATTCAAACGCATCGTCAACCGTACGTCTCATTTCAGAACATTCGTTTGGCTAGTCCGCAGCATCGCGCGGCAGGTTTCGATGTACAATTCACCGGATGGAGTGTCCGGTCTGCCGATCGGACGATCGATGGTCAAACCATGCCTTCAGTGGGTCTGCGGCTGGGTGCGCGGTTTATCTTGCAGCGTTCAACGGATGGCATTGCAGGCTCTACTGACCTTACGTTCTGGGGTGGTCTTCGAAGAACGACGGGGCGCCCACCAGACTTCATATTTGGCGGTGTATCTCTCGATGAGATTTCTCTTTCAGCCGACTTAAAGGCCGTGAGAATTGATGGATCGATCGCCATGTATGATGCTGATCCAGTCTTTGGCAATGGTTTTCGTGGAGCTGTTCGCGCAACCTTCATTAAGAAATTTATCGTCGATGGTGCCGTGCAATTCGGCTCTATTCCTGGTCCGACGGGATATAACTATTGGTTTGTTGACGCAAAGGTCATACTCCCGGCTGGAATTCCAGTGTTTTCCGGCGTAGGACTCTATGGATTCGGGGGCGGAGCGTGGTACAACATGCGGCGAGAGACTCCTGGGAACGCCAGAGGCAACCCCAGTCTTACCGCCGAAGACCGATCGGCATTGCAAGGAACTGGCACGTCACGCGTAGACATGCGTTCGGGCAGCACGCCGTCAGGATTCCGTTATGTTCCTGAACGAAGCGGCGGTAATGATGTCTTCGGGTTGTATGCGATGGTTACTATGGCCACTCATCCCAAGCCCGAAGCGTTCAATTGCGACGTCCGGTTGACAGCTGAGTTTTCCGTTGGCCCATCTCCTCGCATACTCTCTGTTCAGTTGGATGGTCAAGGATACATGGCTGCGGGCTTGGCAGACCGCTCCAATGCACCAATTACTATGGATGCATTGCTTCGTATCGACGCAGAGCGTGAAACGTTCTATGGAAGGTTTGGCATCGACATGGGCTTCCCCAAGGCAAGACCTATCCTAACAGCCACCGGAACGCTTGTCATGTATGCCGACCCAACGACGTGGTCCATCAAGCTCGGAGAACCGGCATTCGACCGTCGGTTCGACATCTCCTTGATGGAGCCTATCAATAGAAATACGACCCTCGTTTCGCTGAAGTCGTACCTCATGGCAGGGCGCAATCTGAATGCAACACGTCTCCGACCTCCGAGCTTTCCAAGCGACATCTGGGACTCACTCCGAGTAGCTACGGCCCCGCCAGCATTTCAGGCCGACCGTGGCGACGGACTCGCGTTTGGGTCTGCGTTGTCCATCAATCCACCCGAGCTTCAGTTCCTCATGTTCTACGCTTCGTTCCAGATGGAGCTCGGATTCGACATGTCGTTACTGAATATAGGCCGACAGAGCTGTGGGAACATCTCCAGTGTAGGTCTCAACGGCTGGTATGCCCGAGGCACGATGTATGGATTTCTTGCCGGTGCCGTTGGCCTTCAAGCCGACCTCGGGTTTTGGCAAGGACGCCTTGCCATCTTCAGTGCTCGTTTGGGTGCGATGTTGGAAGCGGGGGCCCCAAATCCAATGTGGCTGAATGGTGCCGTGCGAGGGTCATATGATGTGTTAGGCGGCCTGCTTCGCGGCAACGTGGATTTCCGCTTCTCCGTTGGCGATCGATGTGTTCCAGCTCGTAATGTCCCTGTGCCCGTCAATATGCTTACGAGCATATATCCAGCAGACGGTGCTACGAATATCTATCCAACCGTAACGCCCGTCGCTACGTCAAACTATCGTTTGAATGAGCCATTTGACCTTGAAGAGATGCACGATGGTAATCGCATCATTCATACATACCGTATCGTTCCGAGTAGTATGACGCTTAGTCCTGTCAGTGACCTTTCACGTACAATCAGCGGTGCTGTTACCGTTCGCCGTGATGATCCAACACAGATGATGCTTTCGCCAACGGCGCCCCTGCAGTGGCAAGAAGAGTACGTTGCTACAGCTTCGGCCAAAGCGGAGAAAGCCAGTATTGGCGGTCTACGTTCTGCGGGGTTTACGCGGGCTACATGGTCGACCGCGCAGAACGCACGAACGTTAAAGCCAATTTTCGAAACAATTCGCTCGCAGTTCGTGACGTCCGCTCCTCCGGACACACTTGTTCCGGAACAAGTGTGGAATACCTATCCGCGTGCTCGGCAGCGTTTCTTTCTCGCCGATGAATGTAGGGATGGATTTGTCCTGGTCGCCGGTTCGTACGAACACCTTTTCCCACGCCAGGACCTCAAATTCCGGTACGAGTATCTTGCTCGATTTGTCGAACTCAACGGGACTCGAGCCGGTGAATCAACTGCAAGCTATAGTCGCTCGACGGCACCCACCTATCGTAACGCACCTCCGCAGCCAGTTGGCAGTGGAGGAAGAATTGCATTTTCCATTCCTCCGCTGCGCCAATCGACAACATATGCCGTGCAAATTGTTCGAAGAAGGCTTCCACTCAATCAGCCGCAAGGAAAACAAGGTACGATGGCTCAGTTGGCTACCTTGGTCCGAGAAGGTCGTATGACTGATGCAGCACGGCGCGAGTTCGAACAGTCGTTTTCATCCTCCTTGCAAGCCATGCGCGAAACACAGCGTGCAGTTGGCGAAGTAACAACGCTTGCGGGCGAAGAGGCAATGACATTGCGAGCGCAAACGCCGTCGCCGAGCCAGGCATCTCGCGTTGTCGCTTCCAATGAGCGACTGCTGTTCGTCTTTTATACCCGTACGTCAATGCATAGAACGTTGGCCCAAAAGATGTCAAGTATTCGGCAAGTAGGCACTGCCAACTTCAACCAGTTCTTGTTCATGTCGAACCTAACGGGCGTGTATTCGGGCAGTGAGCTCTTTGATGTTCACGATATGGAGATAACAACGGTTCCGATCCCGAATGGCGACGTCCTTCCTCCCATCTCCGTTCAGCTACCGCCGCTCGTCCTCGTCGGTGCCTATCATGATGCCAGCATCTGGGGCCGAGACATTGCCGTTGGCCGCGTGTACGGACGTATTGACAGAATGAAGCGCATGTGGCCTACACCGTGGAATCCGAGTTTGGAACGCGACAACATTCCTAGCGAAGCTCGTTTGAATGAAGGACGTGAGTACTACTTCGTCTCGTCGACTGCATCATTTGCATCACTTTCCGACGCAGAGCTGGCTTCGGAATCACGATACATGCCAGGGTCTACAGGGATCCTCGTTACCAAACCAGTGGCCCCCACAATGGGGATTCAAGCGCGAAAGCCAGCAAGTACACAGTCTTGGCAATCCACGTTTGATGCATGGCGTCTGCAGTATGAATATCCCACTGCCGTGGGCTTGGACTTCGTGACCATGCGGAACCGCGCTCGCTGGCTTTTCGGAGCTGGCTGCTACGAGCTGCTGGGAAATACGCTCTGCGGTGAACTTCGTCAGTGGAGCACTGAACTCTATCAACAACCCTTGCGGGGAGACTATTTCTTGTGGACGCGCTATAACTCGCCATGCGCGGTTACACCGGACTCCCCTACCGCGACGCCACAACATCCATTGCAACTGCGATATTGATATGCCCTACGTCGTCTTGATTGTTTTGGTGGTCGGGTTGTGTTTGACCACACTCGGTGTTTCCGCTCAATCGGCAGATACATCAAATCCCTTTGCAACATCCGCTTATCTGTTGGGTAAATCCTACGGAGACAGTGTCGTTCTGCGCTGGGGTATTGACCGTCCTGGAGCGTGGGCATCATACAACCGAATTGGCTGGCGAATTGATCGTATGCGGTTGGATTCAGGAAGACTACCGCAAACGTGGGTACGTGTAAGCCCGGAACCAATCCTGCCCTGGGCTCTGGATGAGTGGAAACAACGTACGTCGCAAACCGACGCATATGCTGGCGCCGCCGCACAATGTCTATACGGGTCCCTTGCAGTACCCAACCCCGACAACAACGACGCGCTCGCCATTGCAGCCAGTGACCTACGCAACCGGCACGGCTTTGCACACTTTATCGCTGATGTTTATCCCTTGGCTGCAACAGGATTGGCCTTACGATTTGTGGACCGTACCGTTGCCCGCGACGCGATCTATCAATATCGATTGACTCCAGTTCGTTGGGACACCGTCTTTATTCCCGATACTGCTACAACGATCATTGCTGTATCCGAACGCGATACATTGCCACCGGTTGTCGATGTTCGCTCTGAACCACGTGAAAACACTGTCACACTTCTCTGGACGGTTCCACCATCAGCAGGTATCACGGCATATCACGTCTACCGAACTACAAATGGCAAAACCGTTCGCCTTACGGACCTACCATATGTCCCTGTTGCGAATGATGCACTAGGGGGTTTTACGCCTCGATTCTACACAGACACTGCAGCCGGTATGTATACGCTGCATACCTATCGACTTCGTGCCATTGATGCATTTGGTGACGAAGGAAAGGAGGCTGCAATCGAGGCCTTCGGTAGAGACGCCACGCCTCCACCGCCACCTGACGTGAACATTCCACTTGTCTATGGCTCAACGACCGTTCGCCTTGAGTGGAACCCTACACCAGAGAACGCCGATGTTGCTGCCTATCGCGTACTGCGAAGTAGTGGGCATGACGGCCCCTTTGTTGCCGCCCACGACGGCGCCCTTTCACGTTTGAGCAATGGCTGGCTTGATACTGCAGCGTCCTTTGATGAACCCTTCTATCGAGTTGCAATTATCGATACCGCTGGCAACGAAGCTCAGTCTGCCACTGCCTATGCAGAACTCATTGACACCGTCGATCCGATGCCTCCAACTGGTCTTGTTGGTTTTATTGACTCCACAGGACGCGTCCTTCTAAGCTGGAATCGTGGGTCCGAACGGGACATCTATGGATACCGTGTTTTAACGGCCAATGATTCTACTCACGCGTTTGCACAACTAGCGAACCTCATTCATCGAGACACTATTTTCCTTGATTCCATCGCCCTCAATACTGCAACGCCATATGTTTACTACAAAGTTGTCGCCGTCGATGGACGCCAGGGACATTCTCAACCATCGGCAATGCTCTCACTTCGCCGGCCAGACATTCTTCCTCCCGTTGCTCCGCTGATTGCGGACGTCATAGTGGGCGAGACGACCGTGGCTTTGGCTATCGAACCTAGCACTTCTGACGACGTAGCCATGCATATCGTTGAACGACAAATTGGGTCCGGTCCGTGGGAATCCTTGGATACCTTAACGCACCCCCCTTCAGCGTATACGGACACCGTCGGTACATCACGAATTACCTATGCCTATCGGCTCATTGCCGTCGATTCTTCTGGTCTTTGGTCCGCTCCATCGATCCCTGTTCGTGGTACCCCATCGGGACCTCGGCGCTTTCATCAGGCTTACAACGTCGTTGCCGAATACGACTCAACACGCTCAAGCGTGGTAATACGCTGGATGGCGGCCGAGCCCCCTTCAAAAGATTATTGGTTCGTACTTCTGCGTGGCGTAGATGATTTTGGCATGGTAATGCTGGAAGCGGTGGAAAGTACAACAAGGACATTCGAAGACAGGGCGTTGGTCGGTGCCGGCCGATACCGCTATGCAGTGCAAGTGATGAGCAGAACGGAAGATGTTCCTCCAAGTGAAATCATTGAGGTTGTCGTTCCACGGTAGTAGGCATTCCCGTACTAACGTTCTGTGCTGCTTCTACCATACGCACATGTGCAGCCTGAGCTCGCGCCCATATGATATGGGTTGAATTCAGATAGACTCTCTGTTGATGATGTCCTTCAATTTCGTTTACCAATGCCTGTTCCTCACACAAATAGTCTTGGATCAGACGGTATCGTTCCGTTGGTGTACACGCTGACAACCATTTTCGAATCATACGAAGAAATAGCTGACTTGAACGAAGCATCTCTGGATTCTTTCGTATTGTCCGCAGACATGACGTGGCCATGGACTCTGCCAGATCGTCGTTACCTCGAAGTATCTGAAGAACGCAAAGCATGGTTTTCAACAGGACCGTTGAATAGAGCGACGTTGACCGTCGATCCGCAAGTGCTGTGGCGCACAGATCCGCTGCCTGATCCCAACGTTCGGCAATCATCAGAAGGGAGATACAATAAACTTGTATCTGATGCTCATCATAGGCACGCTCGTGACTTCCATAGCGCTCAATGGCATCCAGCGCTCCATCTACATATGCATCCAGATTGGCTATATCCAGAAGGTCCTCGCGGAGTGCTCCCTCATAAATCCACGATTGTAAGTCAAATCGATTAACTGCTTCTGTTCGAACGAATCCAAACAACTCCGCCCCATTACGGAGTTTATGGATGCAATCCCGTACGACCTCGTTTCTACCAACCCAAATAGCAATCGTTGAAGCGGTTGCAACCGAACGCAGATAGTTCAGTCCGAAGCTCCGTAACCTGTCAGGGTTGTTTTCGAATAAATTCACAAGTCCCATTGCATAGGAGAAGGCACTCTCGTACTGATTGTCATACACACTCAAAGCAATAATGTGTGCATGGTACCACAGCTGCTTTGCAGTGTCTGTGCCGAGTGCGCTCACGTCGCTCATAATTGGGGCGTTGAGGATCGATTCTGCCCATAACCTCGACTCTTCCATCGATGTAAAGCGCTGGGAGACCTTTGTATGATCGACAAAGAGACGTGTCTGCACGTCCCGGACGGCAGCAAGCTCCGCCATCAAACCAATAACGCGCTGGATTTCCCCATCGATCCTCCTGCAGGCATCCTTAACATCTTCGCCGGTAAAATGGCCCGTTTGCCGTGTAACCACAAGGTTTCGCTCGTCAGCGAAAGAACGATATAGGACATCCAGTTCTTCAGAGCGTTCTGCTGCCTTGCGCGCACGAATGATCATCTTGTATGACTGCTCATACAAAACACGCTGATAGAGTATCGAGGCCTGCTGCATGAGCTCCGTTGCAGAGGGATGCTTCTGGTCACCTTCTGCGCTTATCGTTAGGAACCGTACAACCAGACCGTAGAGGTGGTGTTTATATGCAGCAAAGTTTCTTGCTATCGGAGCATCTCCGAACAACTCCGTGATTGCCGTTTCATCATACTTACGCTGTTTGGCAATCGAAGTAAAAACGCGCAGCAGAAGCACGTCGGCATTTCCCGTCTTTCGTATCGAAGCGGTAAAGGCACGTCGTTCAGCCGCTGACATGGACTGAATCAGGTCAAAGAGGTCGCTGGACGGTGTCATCATTCCCCACGGAATTTGGTTCGCTAAAGTTACGCTTTCCGATTGCTTCCGGAACTATGACTCACCTGAAAGGGGCCTTGTCTCGACCACGGGCAACATGGTTGCAGATTGAAGCATTGTTCTTCGGTACAGCCATAAACCCCGTCATTGGTAAATTGCGACGTCATTTCAGTTTCCCTACAATCTCCCTCGTACTAGCTGTAAGTTGGTTATGCCATACTGTGCACTCCTTCTGACCCTATTCTTCACGATTTCCGATCTACCACTACCTAAGGAGCCACTACAGTCGGCGAAAGTAACGGCAAAGGGGAAGCAAGGTTGGTGGCGCACGTGGATCAACGATGACGGGCAGAAAACTGACAGCACCATTGCACGATATCGTCGCTACATCTCGTACAAAAACAACGCAATAGTTGACTCCGTGCTCGACTTTCGTCAGGATGGTACGCTGGCGCAAATTGCCACCATGGTCAATGATAGCACGTACCATGGCACGGTCAAGAAGTACACGGAATCAGGAACACTTGAGTCAATTGAACAATGGCAACAAGGCGTGCGTCAAGGGCCATTTGTTCGATTCTTTATGAATGGTAAAGTTCGTGCAAGGGGCGAGTTCGTGGATGGAAAGAGGTCTGGAGAATGGACGACCTTTCACGAGAATGACAGTGTGAAGACACGTGGACAATACGAGAATGGGGAGAAGACCGGCACATGGACAACGCTGTCGATTGATGGCAAGCCGACACTTCAGGAAGAGTATGTTGACGGGGCTGCACTCACATGGTACATGATGAAGGACTCTGCCGAGGAAGCACTGAGTGACCTTGACTTCAGCAAGGCACAACGTTTTGCGGCACTGGCCGAGAGTATGGCTTCGCGTGACTTCGAGCATGCAGAAGCTATTTCCTTTGCTCTTAAGCCAATCACCATTGCCATTGCATTCCGGATGGGGGACACCGTCACTGGAAGCAGATTGCTGAACCAATTCATCAGCGTCTCTTCCAAGCAGCCAGCACGTACAGCAGCAGAGTCATTCAAAAAGCTCCTGGATATTGGTTCGTACACCTTTGCTCGATCCGCCTGGCTCGAACAGGTTGCGCTCCACCAGGTACGCCTTGCAATTGACTCCTCTGTATCTCCGCGGTCCATGGCTGAATATCTTCATGCCTCCTTACGGCTTTGTCGATCAAGCATGTTTACAGACAGTCCACAATATCTTGATACACTCGCAGAGCTCGTCAGCGGCTATGCCAGGCTTGGTGTGCCACTTCAAATGCAGGAATACAACGCTGACTCTCTCGTGCTGACGAGGGCAGCACAGCTCGTGCGGGTGGCACAACTAACCACGGCTGGACAAAGCCCTGATTCACTAAGGGATCATCTGTATCGGTTTCGTGCCTTGGAACGACTGAATCCCGTGGCTCACGAGGTTGCTGCTACGGACGCTTGGGTTACGATAGCAGCGGACGAACTGCAGGACTCCGCGATTGTCGACTCCATCTTTGCAAGAAAGCCCAGAATGGACATGGTGATGGATGCTGGAGGATTCGAAAGTCCAGTTGGCTTTGATGGATCACCGAAAGAACGGCTACCCCAAAGCTATTTCAACAACGAATCAGTCGTTATAGGATTGGTTTCCCGAGGATATGGACGACTGGCACCGGGAAACTTGCTCTCATATTGGTTTCGTAAGGTAAAAACGGGCGACTCCATCTTTGCAACTGTTCACCCCAAAATGTTCAATTTGCTACTATTCTCGTACAGTAGACAACGCTATCTGAATGTCGTCAAGAATGCATCCAAGGACGGCCGTGCAGTTGATGCTCTATCGATAGTTTCGTCGGAGATTTGCCCATTGATCAACGATCCTCGGTTTTCGGAATACTTCAACAATGAGAAGTACTACTCCGAAGAATTAAAGAGCGACAAGGTCTATCTGTCAATCATTGAGTCCTGCAAGCCACGACGATCAAGAATCGGCCGACCTTCGATGCAACGATGACACCACACGTCGAAAAGGGTCCAGTATCTGCTGAAGAAAGTTCCTAGGATAAACGTCGCTGCCTGGGAAACCCAAGGTTACGTCACGTCCATTGCCCGGAATCCATGCCGTACCAAAGAGGTAATCCCATATGCTGAGGGATATTGCATAGTTCACGCCATAGGTTCCTGCGGGAATTTCTTTGGCGTGATGCCATATGTGCATCTGAGGATTATTGAATATAAATCGAAACGGTCCCAGTGGAACGTAAATATTTGCGTGATTCAGGTGACCAATAGCCAAGGCAACAACGTGTACGATAAGAAAATCACTGATGCCAAAACCAAAGAGGGCCAAGGGAAGGTACTCAAGAACTCTATAGACGATTGTCTCCATCCAGTGATAGCGAAGATGGGCAGCAAAACCCATTTCTTCGACGCTATGGTGCAGTTTATGAAACTCCCAGAGCCAAGGTACGCGATGCAGCAAGCGGTGTACATTCCATTGGATGAAGTCGCGTGCAACAAATAACACAATGAGTTGGCCCCACGCTGGCATCCACCGCACGTCGATCATATCAATAGCATCCCGTCCAACAATTGATGCTACTACACCCTGCACAACGTCTGCAACAACCGTACTTGCCGCATGGTATCCAACCAACGAGAACACAATCGTGTTGAACACCATATACCATACGTCCAGCCAGAAGTCCTTGCGGATCACGCCCTGCCGAGTGCGCCATGGGAATACAATTTCCAGGATCCACACTGTAGCGGACAATACAAGAAGCCACGTAAGGAAGTTATCCCACGAAGGGTTCGTAATGGACCGAGCCACATAGTTGGCGTAGTTGGAAAACTCCTGGAGGAAGGATGTCATACCTGGCTTTCCTGGCTACTGTTGGACTGGATATCGTAACTGTGTCCATGCTCTATACCCCCCGGCAAGGTCAAGGACACGAAATCCTCTGTTTTCGAGAATTTTTGATGCCTTTGCGCTTCTTCCTCCTACAGCACAGTACACAAGCACGGTCTTTGACGTGTCGAGCTTCTCCAAGGATTGCTGAAACGTGGGAAGCGTGACGTCCAGGTTTCGTGCCCCAACGAGGTGACCTTCGCGGAATTCCGCTGCCGTTCGAACATCGAGTATCAGCAGGGGTTTTCGTGACGTTATCAACGTCCGCGCCTCATCGGGCCGTATGCTCCTTACGCCTTTTTGCGTCTGTGCGATACCAAAAACCGATGGTACTATCAGCGCAACTGCAACGAAGAGTCGTCGGGAGATTCTCATTGGCACTCTTTCAGCATTCGTTCAACATGAATCCGTGGTCCACCATTGTTGGCGTTCGGCCCGCAATTCTCCGCTATTGCCATTCCAATGCTCCTTCTCGAGCCACTAGCGCAACGGAAGACGATACTTGGTGAATCCAACAACGACTCAAGGGCTCCATCCAGTGCTTGTAGTGGAGTGTTCAAACCACCCTTCGCTTGTCCTTGGACAAATTCGGCAGAAGATCGGACATTGGCAACGACGACCTCCGCAGCAAAACGAGTGTTCTG
>JALOMA010000188.1 GCA_025455735.1 Candidatus Kapaibacterium sp. | reverse complement strand
CAACATATCCATTGCATAGTATTGCTGGATTTTCAGCCCTGCTGAGGCATCATTCCAGCTTAGTCCTTCATCATCAGAAAATGACAAGCCACCGTCATGGCAAGAGAATAGTCTATTCGTTACTGGTTGAAACGCAAAAAAATGTTGATCGGCATGAACGCGAGGAAGACCAGCATTGCCATTCTGTTCCGAAGCCAGTCGCCATGTTGAAGCATTGTCAAACGACACCCAAATATTCACTCCTCCGACGAATACTAAAGAGGGATCTGTGGGGGAAACAGCCATGGCAAGATCGTACCAACCTTGGCCACCACGATCAAAGTCATTTCCAGTAATGGACCAACCTAGCAGATTTTGCGAACGACGCTGAGCCTGAAAGGAACGGCCCAAGTCGTTAGAAATATAGACATTCTCCAATGCATAGGGAGCAACGGCCGAGGCCACGGCATAGACACGATCCGGTGCAGCTGGGGTGACGGCAAGTCTAATCCTGCAAGCACCAGGGATCCCCTGGACAGATTGCCACGTTACTCCCTGATCTTCTGAACGCATGAACAGTGCACCGCCACTAAAATTGAACGTGGAGGCATAAAGTACATTCGGGTTGGTTGGATGCTGGACAAGATCCTTTGCATTGATTGGTTGCGTACGTACTGACCATGTGACTCCACCGTCCGTTGACCTCGCTATACCCGTCGAGGTTGCCGCGACGACGACGTTTGGATCCTGAGGATTCACCCATAAACGAGCCACCGTTGCCGTCGATGACAATGCAAACTGTAGTCCTGTTCTCGTCCACGTAACTCCCCTATCTACAGACTTTATGACACCGTACGAAAAGGCAGGGTAACCAAAGACGTCCGTTGATGAAGCTCCATTGGCGTCCCCCGTTGCAACATAGATGATACGGTCGTTGGTCGGGTGAACGGCGATGTCGCTTACACCGAAAACGGATAAGCCGGGAACACGAACCTCAGTCCATGAGGTCGCTGCATTCGTGGATTTCCACAAACCGCCGGAGGCACTTCCTAACCACAACAATCGGGAATCCTGTCGGGAGAAGGCTATGCAGTTTACGCGACCGATACCTTCCCAGTTTAGTGGACCATCCATGCGATCAGGAGCAGTTGGCCCCAGCTCCTTCCAGACGGCAAGCGTTTGGGTTTGTTCGGCCTTGACGGCGCGTTCATGGTATTGTGCGGCAGAAATGTAGGACTGCACTGGCGGCAGCGTACCATCTGTTCCAACGCGCCGTTCCCAGAACCACTCCCACCGTTTGAATTGTTTGGAGACAACGGGTTTGGGGCCCGAATCTTCGATAGCTTGTTTGAGAGATGAGCGCACGGTGCTGAAATGCCGCTCTTGCGCTTGTGCGATGGTTGTTGATACGATGAGCACCAACATGATTAGGATTGCAGCCACAGCTTCCCTGTCTGTCGTAGATCTATTATGTTCTATAGCTTGACACGTAGACGCAGTTTTTGTTTCTCCTACCGTAACAGTTTCTTATACGCTTGCACCATAGCGGAGACAGAATCGGCCCATGTATACTTCTCAAGCACCCGCTTTCTTGCTCGTTTTCCTAGCTCCCGGCAACGGTTTGGTTCATTAAGTAGCGACACGATCGACTGAGCCATAGCGTTCGGGTCGTCAACTCTGAGGAGTCCATCAGCTTCACTGGCCTGAATCCCTTCCGCACCAATAGTCGTGGATACTACCGGTAGTCCAGCTGCCATGGATTCAAGAACCTTAATGCGAACTCCTGAACCAGCGAGTAGTGGTGCAACCGCAATGGTGGAGGAATGGAGCTTGTGAACAATGTCGTCTACAAAGCCATCGACCAAGATACCCTCGTGTTCTCGTCCAAAAATCCATGCCGGAGGCCTAGACCCTACGACTCGGAACCTTGCGTCAGGGCGCAAACGGTGTACAAGCGGCCACACGTATTGGCTGAACCACCGCAAGGAATCGAGGTTAGGAGCCCAAGCATAGGTTGTTGACAGCACTACGTCAGCCGAGTTCCGTTCTACCGTAGGCTCGACCCAAGTATCTGGATCGATACCGCCATTTGCAAGCACAAGTTTTGCGTCGGGAGCCATACGTTCTGCCATTGCTGCGTCAACATCCGTAATTGGAAACACAACATCGGCTCGAGCAATCAATCTGGCCTCTTCAGACGCAAGCAAGCGCGCTTGACGTCGAACATACCAAGAGGCAGGGTGCATTCGATGGTATCTTGAAGAATAGCGTGCCCATATTGTGTGCTCGATGTTGTGCAGCCGCAATCCCCACGGAATGTCAAGTGTTTGAGCAACCTTTTCGGCGAACGGCCCCATGCCTGTATGATCAGCATGAACAACGTCAAATCGATTCTGTCTAATAACACGCTCAATGGCCTCTCGAAAAGCCGCAACGTTGTACCGCGCCATGTAGATTGCCCTCCTTGATACGCAGCCTTTCACGAGCAACGGTATGGAGTTGTGCGGAAGAAACGGGATGAGCGTTGGTTCAGTCCATACACTCAATGCTCTCCGTGCTTCTTCAATCAACGTAGGATCGCAGAATGCGACCAGATGGGTTTCGCAGTTCAATCGACTAAATTCTCTAAGGGTATTGTATAGTCCAACCTTACCACCATCAATGGCTGGCCAAGGTGACTGTGGCATCAACTGCAATATTTTCATGACTGTTGAAATTTATTCCTCAGACGAATTCGCCATGCATGAACTAGCTCATCAAGCATGGATTGATTGGATGCAATGATCCTCTGCTGGGCACGCGTCGTGAGGATGCGTTCTTCCCGATATGTTCTCACGGCGCACTGGAATGCACTGTTCGTGGTGCGCAAAATTGTGATCGGAGCAACTCGAGTAAGGAATCCGATGAGGATTTGCGAGGTAAGGTGCAGAAGAGAGCGTGCCATAGCCCTCCACAACGGGAAGTATTTGAACTGCAAACGAACACTCGTCGTCGTTTGCAGTATCCATCGGCGCGTTTTGTCCTCCCGTGTTGCTGTCTGGGAGAATTGTCCAATGTGATGGACAACAATGGATGGCATGTAGAGGAACATACCTCCATTGACAATCATCCTCGCAGCCAAATCTGCTTCTTCTTGGTAGAAGGTGTCCCAGAATCCACCTGCGGCACGTACGGCATCAGTCCTGAGCAGCGAAACGCATCCATTGAAGCCCGAGATAGGAACCCCGTTGGGCCCAACCTCATGGGGGCGGTACTTTGGATGATATCCAGTGAGCTCCTTTCGCAGACGAAGTTCGATGATCTCACCTGTCACACCAACGATGTCGGGTCTAGACTCAAGGACGTCGACGGCCTTTCGAATCGTCTCGGAATCCGCAGGATAGGCGTCGTCATCCGTGCGCCAAATGTATCTACCCTGAGCTAGCTCTATCGCTGCATTGAGCGCCAGCGGACCAACGTTTCTCCCCATTTCAACCAGCGTCACTCCTTGGAGCTTCCGTAAGGCATCAGCTGTGCCATCAGTGCTACCGTTATCTGCCACAATGATTTCGAGTGCGACGTCTACCTGGTCTGCATACCTGCGAAGACATGACAGTAGCACATCCCTACGATTGAACGTAGCGATGACAACGGAAACTAGTGGCGTAGGCATCGCGCTAATTTACCCCATCCATCCAGGATGAGCAACTTTGTTTGCCTCGTGTCATGACGTCCTCGAAGAATTAGGCATTTTTGCATGCTATCGGATCCCACGTAACAAACGGAAACACGATGTACGGTACGATCAAGGAACAGCTGGCGCAAGAGCTCTCCAACGTCAAGGAACAAGGGCTTTTCAAGACCGAACGAATCATCACCTCCCATCAAGGGCCTGAAATCACCGTTGCTGGACGGAAGGAAGCAGTGCTGAACTTCTGCGCCAACAACTATCTTGGCTTGAGTTCACATCCCAAGGTCATCGAAGCGGCAAAAGCTGCCTTGGATAGCCATGGATTCGGGATGTCGAGCGTACGTTTCATTTGCGGCACGCAGGACCTTCATAAGACTCTGGAGCAGAAGATTGCAGAGTTTTCAGGTACGGACGATACGATTCTCTATGCAGCCTGCTTCGATGCCAATGGCGGCGTCTTTGAACCACTCTTGGGAGAAACTGACGCCATTGTTTCGGATGCGTTGAATCATGCCTCCATTATTGACGGTATCCGTCTTTGTAAGGCCAAACGATACCGATACGAATCGTGCAATATGGAGGACCTGGAGCGTCAACTTCAACAAGCACGCTCGGATGGCGCACAGAACATTCTGATCGCTACCGATGCGGTGTTCTCCATGGATGGTACGATTGCTCCGCTTGATGCCATCTGCGACCTGGCTGATCGGTTTGAAGCTCTCGTCATGGTTGATGAGTGTCACTCGGCGGGGTTCATGGGCAAAACTGGGCGTGGTGTGATAGAACACTGCAATGTTGTTGGTCGGGTCGACATCATTACTGGGACTCTCGGTAAGGCACTAGGCGGCGGCATTGGTGGGTATACAACTGGACGGAAGGAGATCATAGAGATGCTTCGCCAACGATCTCGCCCATACCTTTTCAGCAACTCGTTGCCTCCGGCCATCGTTGGAGCGGGCATTGCCGTGATTGATCTCCTGCGTGAGACAACAGCACTGCGCGATCGTTTGGAATCCAACACATCGTACTTCCGCCAAGGCATGACAGATCTTGGGTTTGACATACTGCCAGGTACGCATCCCATTACCCCCGTTATGCTTTACGACGCACCCCTTGCCCAACGCATGGCAGAGCGTCTTCTTGATGAGGGAATCTATGTTATTGGGTTCTTTTATCCGGTAGTGCCTAAAGATAAAGCTAGAATTCGAGTACAAATATCGGCCGGGCATACTCCCCAGCAGATTTTAGACTGTGTGGCAGCATTTACTAAGGTGGGAAAACAACTCGGCGTACTATAGAAATCAAAAAAAATGAAAACGCAAAC